>NZ_SPPK01000169.1 GCF_004569505.1 Dysgonomonas mossii | reverse complement strand
ATATTTGAGATGTTTTCCTGTAATAAAAAACACAGTATTATTAATGTAGTATCCGTCTAAATCTAAAGCAAAATTTGGATGATCAGTTAACTCAATCCAAATAATTTTTTGTTTAGAAAAATCGTCCCAATAACTTATGCTATCTTGCGTCTCAAACCACTTATTATTCGTTTTTTTACGAGAACCGTTCTCTCCAGCTTGCTTCAATCTATCGTATCCATAGGATAATAAATGTTCTTTGACTG
>NZ_SPPK01000168.1 GCF_004569505.1 Dysgonomonas mossii | reverse complement strand
TAAATATAAATCATTTGAACAAAAAAAAGCAGAGGGAGCATTAATATAATAACCTTCATCTATTAATGTAAATTGGCTATTCAGACTGAGGTTTCCCCAACCTATTTTTTGCTTAGAGAAATCGTCCATATAAATACAACTACGTAAGTTATAAGGAGTAATCCCTTTATCCTGTCTATTAGTTAGTTGTGAGTAATAATTATCCAAATGAGCTTTAATATCTGGATAATCATCAATATTTATAG
>NZ_SPPK01000167.1 GCF_004569505.1 Dysgonomonas mossii | reverse complement strand
GTAGATATGTATCTACCTCTTGGAATAGAGGTTAAAGTTGAGATCGGACAAACAGTTATCGGCTGCAGAACTTTAATAGCAGTAAATAATATCAAAAATAAACAATGAAGCGATTTTGATGTACGTCTGGAAAATCCAGTGTTAATTGCCCCCTTTTGCCAAGTCTAAATTGACCCTCTTTTCCAAAATACGTTTAACCCCTTACGCCAAAATAAAAATGTCCCCTGCTGGAATGTAACCCAACAGGGGATTTT
>NZ_SPPK01000166.1 GCF_004569505.1 Dysgonomonas mossii | reverse complement strand
ATCCAGGCGGCCGCGGTGCTCGCGGTCGTCAGGCTCATCGCGTTCTCGATGTTCCGGTTCGCGGGCGACCCCGTGAACCAGATCGTCGGGCCCGATACCCCCGCCTCCGAGCGGGCCGAGATCCGCAAGAGCCTCGGCCTCGACGATCCGGTGCTGATGCAGTTCGCCCGCTACGCCGGCGACGTGGTCCGGGGCCGGCTCGGGATCTCGTACCAGTTCCGCCAGCCGGTCTCGCAGCTGCTGGCCGAGCGCATGCCGGCGACCCTGGAACTCGCCTTCTGCGCCACGGTGTTCGCGCTCGTGGTCGGCGTCCTGATGGGGGTCTACTGCGCGCTGCGCCGGGATTCCTGGCTCGCCGGGCTGTTCCAGGCGGTCTCGC
>NZ_SPPK01000165.1 GCF_004569505.1 Dysgonomonas mossii | reverse complement strand
CCACCACCCAGCTATTGCCGTTGTTGTCGCGGCTGAAGCCAGCGATGGCGCGCACCGTGTTCAGGGTGCCGGTCTTGACGTGGGCTTCGCCGCGCAGGGCGGTGGTTTTCAGGCGTTTACGCATGGTGCCGTCGGTGCCGGCAATCGGCAGCGAGCTGATGTATTCCGCTGAATACGGGCCTTTCCAGGCGGCTTGCAGCATGGCAGCCATCTCGCGGGCACTGACCCGTTCGGCGCGGGACAGACCCGAACCGTTCTCCATCACCAGGTGCGGCGCGGTGATGCCTTTCTTCGCCAGCCACTGACGCACGACACGTTGTGCGGCCTTGGCGTCGTCGCCATCGGCATCGTTTCGGAACTGCGCACCGAGGCTCAGGAA
>NZ_SPPK01000164.1 GCF_004569505.1 Dysgonomonas mossii | reverse complement strand
ACAAGAAAAAGTAGTAGTTGTATCTCCATGTACCAATATCATATCTGGTTTCACTTCTTGAATAACACTTTCAAGTCCACCTAGCACTCTAGAAGTTACTTCAGAAAGTGTTTGCCCTTGTTTCATGATATTCAAATCATAATCTGGTGTGATATCAAATGTTTCAAGAACTGAGTCCAGCATTTCTCTATGTTGTGCAGTCACAACTACAATTGGTTGTAACTCCGGATCATTTTTCAGTTCTGAAACCAAAGGTGCCATTTTAATAGCTTCAGGTCGCGTACCAAATATCGTCATAATTTTCTTCATTGTAATAAAATCCTCCTATTATTATTTAGTGCCAAACAGACGGTCGCCTGCATCACCAAGTCCTGGTGTAA
>NZ_SPPK01000163.1 GCF_004569505.1 Dysgonomonas mossii | reverse complement strand
TGATGATGTTATGGAAAAGGCATGTGCAATTATTGGTGCACAACGTCAAATTGAAAGTGTTCCAGAAAAATTTCATCATAAAGGTGTGATTGCACCAAAAAAACTTGGAGATTTGGAAACATTAATTCGTTCGTATGATGTAAACCAAGATGAATTGGTGCTGTTAGCTTCAGGCGATCCGTTTATTTATGGGTTAGGAAAATGGTTGAGTCAAAAATTTGCCGGTTGTGTCCAAGTAATGCCGGGCATTAGTTCTATGCAATATATGGCAAGTAAAATTGCTTTACCGATGAATGATGCATTTTTGACAAGTAGTCATGCTAAAACTCCAAACTTTGATTTAATTATGTCATTAGATAAAGTGTTTATGGTTACTGATG
>NZ_SPPK01000162.1 GCF_004569505.1 Dysgonomonas mossii | reverse complement strand
CTCCACGCCGGCGTTGTTCACGAGGATGTCGAGCCCGCCGAGCGCCGTGGCGGCTTCCTGCACCAGCCGCGCGGCTTCCGCGGCACCGCCGCTGATGTCCGCTGCCACGTAAACCGCGCGGCGGCCCAGAGCGGCGATGCGATCGATGAGTTCCCGGGGTGCACCGTCGGGATCACGGCCGTTGAGCACCATGTCCGCGCCGTCCTGCGCGAAGCGGAGCGCGATCGCCGCGCCGATGCCCTGGGTGCTGCCGGTGACGAGGGCCTTGCGGCCGGCGAGGTGTCCATTCGCCATGGGATTGCCTTTCCTGGAAGAGCTGGAATGAGGCTTTCCACTGTAGAGATGGTGCCGGGCCCCCCGCGTAGTCCACCGCCCCATGGC
>NZ_SPPK01000161.1 GCF_004569505.1 Dysgonomonas mossii | reverse complement strand
GATGTAGCCCGTCATCTTGCCCTGCTTGGCGAGCTCGAACCCACGGATCACGTCGTAGGTCGGCACGTCGAGCTTGGGCAGGTAATCGTAGGCCCAGTCGTTCTCCTTCGTCGCCTTATCGCCCCACATCATCTTCTGGAACGAGACGAAGAACTTGTTGTAGTTCTGCCAGTAGCTGGTCTGGCCCGGGCGCAGCGGCTTGAACTGCCGCTTGGCGATGTAGCTCGCGTAGTCCGGCTCCTTCTCCACGGGCAGGTTGAGATAGCCCGGGATGAGGTTCGACATCAGCCCGAGATCGGTCAGCCCCTGGATGTTGGAGTGGCCGCGCAGGGCCTGCATACCGCCGCCGAGCATGCCGATGTTGCCGAGCAACGTCTGGAC
>NZ_SPPK01000160.1 GCF_004569505.1 Dysgonomonas mossii | reverse complement strand
GTTGTGATGTATGGCATAGTCACTAACTTACAGTTTGTGTTAGAATGGGTTATATTTATCCAAGCATTATCCCTATTCCATTTATTTATAAAAGTAAAAAAATTACCTATAATTGTAGCTGTAATTATTTTCGTTCTTGCTTTTATATTTAAACCAATTGCATACTTATTTGGCTTAATGGACATATGGTTTAATTTAAAACAACGCATAAAAAAGTAAATTGAGGTGAGTTTATGAACCGTCAATCAGTTAAAAAAGCCCTAATATTTCCTTATATTATTATGATGGTCTTGGCTTTAGCACTGCTCGTTTTAAGTTTTTTAAATTCAATATTTTGGGCGTTTATTGCGACGGTTATTACTGTAGTCCTATTTGCAGCGAG
>NZ_SPPK01000159.1 GCF_004569505.1 Dysgonomonas mossii | reverse complement strand
GCCTTCGACCAGCCGGTGACGGCCCGCGACCCGGCCCTGCGCACGCGCATGGACGAACTCGGCAACCGCCTGCTCGCCGCGCTCGATGCCGCCTCCGACGCGACCGAGAGCGCGATCCAAGACCTCGACCCGGCCTATGGCAGCCTCATCGATGCCCGGGCGACGACGTGGCTGGCCCGCACCACCGACGGCCGCGCGGCGCTGGTCGTGAGCCAGATCCTGGCCGCCGACCGCGCCGCCACCCCTGATGACTGGGCGCAGCTGAACAGCGCCGACGCCCAGAACCGGACGGCCTGGCAGCTCGTCGGGCGCATGATCCGGGTCAACGGCTTCGACGGTTCGGTGAAGGAGGCCTACGACCGGGCGGATCGGCTCTACTATGC
>NZ_SPPK01000158.1 GCF_004569505.1 Dysgonomonas mossii | reverse complement strand
TCTCGGGCCCGGTCCCGTCCACGTGGGCCTGCCGGTTGGCCACGTTGTCGAACTGGTCGGCGAAGAACGCCCCGTTCGGCTCCGTGGCGGCAAGCTTCTCCGCCAGCCGCCGGGCGACGTGGACGTAGTTGTTCGGGTTGGAAAACGGCACCGCCGGGACTTCCACGAGGCGGGCGCCGGCGAGCCGCAGGGTCTGCTTCTTCTCCTCGGACTGGGTGACCGGGATGACGATCAGCGTCCGGTAGCCGCGCACGGAGGCCACCAGGGCGAGGCCGATGCCGGTATTGCCTGCTGTGCCCTCCACGATGGTGCCGCCCGGCCGGATCAGCCCCTTCGCCTCGGCATCCTGCACGATGGACAGCGCCGCCCGGTCCTTCACCGAC
>NZ_SPPK01000157.1 GCF_004569505.1 Dysgonomonas mossii | reverse complement strand
GATAACCACAGTTTTACAACGACACTATTCAGCCGTCTCATTATTCAGGCGCCTCAAATTTATATCCAACACCCCATACAGTATGAATCATTTGAGCAGCTTCTTCAGATACACGATTTAGCTTTTCGCGTAATCTTTTTACGTGTGTATCTACAGTACGTAGGTCTCCGTAAAATTCATAATGCCATACTTCTTTAAGGAGTTGCTCACGATCGAATACTTTATCAGGTGATTTCGCTAAATATAATAATAATTCATATTCTTTAGGTGTTAAGTTCACTTCTTTTTGATCTGCTAATACACGATGAGCATCATTATCTATAACTAGATTTTCGAATACGATAAGGTCTTTAGCAGTATTTGATTGATTGACTACGGCATGA
>NZ_SPPK01000156.1 GCF_004569505.1 Dysgonomonas mossii | reverse complement strand
GCCCGATCTGCGGCGCAGCGAGCGGCAACTGGCCGCCGCCACCGCCCGCATCGGCGTGGCCACCGCACAGCTCTATCCCAAGGTATCGCTCGGCCTGTCCGCCAGCTCCGCCGGGCCGGCCGGCGACTTCCTGGGCCGCGACACCTTCGCCTGGAACCTCGGCCCCCTCATCCGCTGGAGCCTGCCCAACACCGGCGCCGTCCGCGCGCGCATCGCCGGCGCCGAGGCGTCCACCCGCATGGCCCTGGCCAGCTTCGACGGCGCCGTACTGCAGGCCCTGCGCGAGACCGAAACCGCGCTGTCGGCCTACCGGCAGGAGCTGGTCAGCGTGGAAGCTTTGACCCGCGCCCGGGACGACAGCGCCCAGGTGGCCCGGCAGGCCC
>NZ_SPPK01000155.1 GCF_004569505.1 Dysgonomonas mossii | reverse complement strand
GTCCCCTTCCATCGCCTGCGTCTACAAGGATTTGCCATGAAACAATTAATCGCCCTCTGCATCGCTGCCGCGTTTGCCAGCACCGCCTTTGCCGCCGCACCGGAAGCGGCCCCCGCCGCAAAGACGGCGCAACAGTCGAAAATGACCACCTGCAATGCCGATGCCGCCGGCAAGAAAGGCGACGAGCGCAAGACCTTCATGAAGGAATGCCTGAGCGCCAAGCCGGCAGCGGCCATGACGCAGCAAAACAAGATGAAGACGTGCAATGCCGACGCCAAGGACATGAAGGGCGACGCGCGCAAGGCATTCATGAAAGAATGCCTGAGCGCGCCCAAGAAATAAGCGCCGGTTCGAAGCGCCATTGTGCGCTTCACCCCACAGCGC
>NZ_SPPK01000154.1 GCF_004569505.1 Dysgonomonas mossii | reverse complement strand
AGCAGGTACGTCACGCTGTCCAGCAGCTGAGGCATGTGAACGTTGGCCGACAAGGCGTCGTACTCGTCCGTTTTCATTGCCTCCGCGATGATGGCCAGGTTCTCATCGATCAGCTCATCCGAGCCTGCCACACGCAGCAAGTTGAGGATCGAGTGCACGCGCATCTTTCGCTCCTCGGCCCATGCCTTGCCTGCATTGGTCAGCTCGACAGCCTGCAGCAGGATGCCTACCTGAGCAATCAGGTCGGAGGCCATCTCAGGCCAAAAATCATCGCTGGCGGTGCCGCCCATTTGGGCCGAGACGCTACGGATGATCTCAGCCAGTTCGACCGGTCCCAGCCCTGCACAAAGGTCGATGCGCCAGTCATTGGGGCCAGTGCCAATA
>NZ_SPPK01000153.1 GCF_004569505.1 Dysgonomonas mossii | reverse complement strand
GTTTTATATATTAATTTTTATTAACTGAAGCGTAGTAGATTGATTCTACAGCGTCTGCTAGGCCTTTATCGAATTCTTCTTTT
This sequence comes from Dysgonomonas mossii, assembly GCF_004569505.1. NCBI lineage: Bacteria > Pseudomonadati > Bacteroidota > Bacteroidia > Bacteroidales > Dysgonomonadaceae > Dysgonomonas > Dysgonomonas mossii. Next base: position 301 of record NZ_SPPK01000153.1, on the reverse strand, counting down.
GATTGTCCTGCGAATAAGTCTGTAACTAATGCGCGTGAGAAACTAGCGATTAAGCCTTCATTTTCTTTTAATAATTCGTTTGCTTTATCTCTTGAATAACCGCCAGATAAGGCAACAACACGAATTACGTTTGGATGTTCTATTAATGATTTATATTGATTTGGTTTTGTTGGAATTGTTAATTTCAACATCACGAATTGATCATCGTTTAATTTATCTAATTCTTTAGCAATTTCCTCAGTTAAAATATCTTCAATTTCTTCTTTATCTTTAGCGTTGATATTAACTTCTGGTTCAATAA
>NZ_SPPK01000152.1 GCF_004569505.1 Dysgonomonas mossii | reverse complement strand
TCCGAACACCAAGCAGATCGCCGGCCTCGACGTCGATTACGCAAAGGCGATCGCCGACAAGATCGGCGTGAAGCTGGATCTGCGCCCGACCAATCCGGCCAACCGCATCCCGTTGCTGACCTCCGGCAAGGTCGATCTGGTGCTGGCGAACTTCACCATCACGGAGGAGCGCGCCAAGCAGCTCGATTTCAGCATCCCGTACTTCGCCTCCGGCCAGCAATTCCTGGCCAAGAAGGGCACGCTCACCGCGCCCGAGCAGCTGAACGGCCTGCGCATCGGTGCCGACAAGGGCACCACCAACGAGATCGTCCTGCGCCGCGACTTTCCGAAGGCGACCGTGGTGGCGTTCGACGATACGCCCTTCGCCTTCGCGGCCCTGCGCAAC
>NZ_SPPK01000151.1 GCF_004569505.1 Dysgonomonas mossii | reverse complement strand
GGTAGAGGCCGTCGTTCGCCGCCGGCAACCCGGTCCAGCCGCGCGAATAGAGCGGAATGCCCAGCACGAGCTGGGACGCCGGAACGCCCGCCTTCAGATAGCGTTCGACGGTTTCCACCACGGTCAGCCCCTCGGCGCGGTCCGGATCGCGCGGGCTGGGCAGCAGCGCCGCATGGAAATTGGCGCGCAGCTCCAGCGAGTTGGGCATGTCGTAGGTCATGAGGTTGATGAAGTCCCCCGTGCGGGCGATGGCCGGCAGCTCGAGCTTGCTGCTGGCATCCTTCGGGGCCGGCGCCGCGACGGTCAGGCGCAGCGACGGGTCGATGGCATCGAGCTGGCGGCGGAACTCCTGCAGCAGCAGCGTGAAGTTCCGGGTGTCCTCCGGC
>NZ_SPPK01000150.1 GCF_004569505.1 Dysgonomonas mossii | reverse complement strand
ACGTAGAAGAGATCAACCTGTTGGTGGATTATCTGTGGAGGATGGTGACTGGTAAACCGGTGCGCGTCTGTATTAATATCCATCATTACCCTGTGGTTAATGCTCAATGCGGAAAATGTAAGGAAGTAACAGATAATGGATTATCGTGCGTATTTTCAGAGGGTTGACACCCTTTCAATAGGAAAGCGTGCCAGGATGGCCGAAATCTACTTCGAGTCCTACGCGGGAAGTGACAAGCAGCGTTTTTACGTCGATCTGGATAACAAAGATGAGGTCCTTTTGCTTGAATCTGAAGGGCAACTTGTCGGTTTCAGTACTCTTCAGTTTATCTCGCATGAAAATGCTCTTATTGCCTACTCTGGCGATACCATTGTGATGCCGGAACAC
>NZ_SPPK01000149.1 GCF_004569505.1 Dysgonomonas mossii | reverse complement strand
GATATGCAACGAGCTAGGTATCAAGAAACCGCAAAACTCAAAAACCAGTTGCATGCCCAAACACGGACAGAGTTCGAGGAGCACACGGTCACTGCGTCCGTTGGGAAAAGCTGGAGCGAAGTAGAGCGTGAGGAGAAGGCTCGATTGGTAGAACTAGTGAAGCTAAACAGGAGCAAGCGATGAAGGATGTTGAGATATTCCCTGCGGTGTATCACGATACAGGAGTTTCTCGCTTTGCAGGCAATCCGTTCATTGAGGCAATGCCGCCTCTGGAGCAAAGCAAAAGTGACTTTTTGACTAACCTCGCGCACTACCCAGCGAAGCCATCGGCAACGCTACGCAGGAGTAGTGAGGTCGTTAGACTGATGGAGCTGTCCACCATCAACG
>NZ_SPPK01000148.1 GCF_004569505.1 Dysgonomonas mossii | reverse complement strand
ACCTTGTATGTCAGAAAGAATTGTATAGTTATCATCTTTAGTGATTAATCCCATCGCTATACCAGCAACTGGCGCTTTAATTGGTACACCAGCATCCATAAGTGCAAGTGTAGAGCCACAAATTGATGCTTGTGATGATGAACCATTAGATTCTAATACTTCAGATACAACTCTAATTGTATATGGGAATTCTTTTTCATCAGGAATCACTTGTAATAAAGCACGTTCACCTAGTGCACCGTGACCAATTTCACGACGACCTGGCGCTCTTACTGGACCAGTTTCACCTACAGAGAAATTAGGGAAATTATAATGATGCATATAACGTTTTTGATCTTCAGTACCTAATCCATCTATGATTTGATGTTCACCTAATGCACCTAATGT
>NZ_SPPK01000147.1 GCF_004569505.1 Dysgonomonas mossii | reverse complement strand
AACCAACTATAGCGAAAGCTGCTGCTTCTAAGTTCGGATATTTATTTAATAATTCTACGAAATATGTTGCAGCGAATCTCATAATGATTACACCCATCATACCACCGATGAACATTACACTGAATTGTCCTAAGTCCATTCCGCCAAAATGAATACCTAAAGCTGGTAATGTAACCGCGATTGCAAATGCCGCTAACATAGAGTCTATAGCAAATGCGATATCTGCAAATTCAACTTTTAATACTGTCATCCAGAAGTTCTTCTTCAATTTATGATGACCTTCACTATCAGAAGGGAATTCTTCTTCGGTAAAGTTCTCATCACTTTCTTCAACATCATCGGGCGTTTTAATCTCTTTATCTTTATGCTTTTTAAAATCTATTAAGT
>NZ_SPPK01000146.1 GCF_004569505.1 Dysgonomonas mossii | reverse complement strand
GCGCATACTCCAGCGCCACCAGCAGGATCGTCAGGCTCGCCAGCTTAATGCCCCACAGCGCGGGGGCGGGGAACGCCATCGCCGCCAGCAGGGAGAGGGTAAGCAGCAGAAAGAGGCTGAGCATAAGGCGAGCGAACCCCACGTACTGCTGCCGATGAGGCCAGCCGCGAAGGGGGCGGAAGCTGAGCATGCGTTCGAGCAGCAGTAGCGTAAAGCAGAGCAGAATAAACACGCCGACGGCGATCGGCCGCGGGGCGTCGGCCAGCTCAACGGGCCTGGCGTCCGCGATATTGGCGATGGCAAAGGCGCTGGCGAGCGCAGCGGCGATCAGGGTGGTGGCCAGATGCTGATGAAAATGGCGAAGCCAGGCCTGCACGCTTTCCGGCAG
>NZ_SPPK01000145.1 GCF_004569505.1 Dysgonomonas mossii | reverse complement strand
GTGGGAGGACTCGGCCCGCTTCGCCGCCTATTTCACCTGGGGCGGTTCACTGGTGCTGCTGGCGTTCATTCTCGGCTCCGCCGCGATGACCGGCGCGGACCACCGGGCCAAGGCGCGCGAGGCCTGGATCCGCAGCGGCGTGATGGGCCTGTCGGACGAAATGCGCGGCGACCTGCGGCTCGACGAACTCGGCCCGCGCGTGCTGTCGTACCTCGCCCGCCGGCTGGGCGCGCGCGTCGGCGCGGCCTACGTGGCCGAGGGCCATGGCCTGTTCCGCCGCTTCGGCGGCTATGCGCTCTCGGGCGCTCCCGGGCCGGAGCGCGTGGCCGAAGGCGAGGGCCTCGTGGGCCAGGCCGCCCAGTCGCGGCAGACGGTGCATGCCCGGCAC
>NZ_SPPK01000144.1 GCF_004569505.1 Dysgonomonas mossii | reverse complement strand
GTACATGATAAATTAGGGTTCTTAGCTGTAGCAATTGTTGGTGCATTATGGCCATTATTAGTTATGACAGGTATGCACCGTGTGTTCACACCAACAATTGTTCAAACAATTGCTGAAACAGGTAAAGAGGGTATGGTTATGCCATCTGAGATTGGTGCAAACTTATCTCTTGGTGGAGTTTCACTTGCAGTAGCGTTCAAAACTAAAAATAGAGAATTGCGTCAAACATCATTGGCTGCAGCATCATCAGCGATTATTGCAGGTATTACTGAACCTGCATTATATGGGGTAGCTATTCGTTTAAAACGTCCAATGATTGCCTCTGTTATAACAGGCTTTATTGCAGGTGCGGTTGCAGGTCTTGCAGGACTGGCGAGTCACTCTATGGC
>NZ_SPPK01000143.1 GCF_004569505.1 Dysgonomonas mossii | reverse complement strand
CCGTCGACCAGTCGGCGTCGAGTTCCTCGGCGATCAGCATGGGCAAGCTCGTTTGCACGCCCTGGCCGAATTCCAGCCGGTTCACCTGCACCGTCACCGTGTTATCGGGGGCGATGTGCAAAAAGGCATTCGGCGCGTACACGGGCTTGGCGGGGGCGGCATCGGCCGCCTGCGCCAGCTTGCCTGCGCCGGGCAGGAAAAAGCCCAGCATCAAGCCGCCGCCGGCCACCACGCCGGCCTGCATGAAACCGCGCCGCGAGACGCCATCGGCCGCGCCAACCACAGCCGCCGGCGCCGCTGCCAGCGCCGCGCCCAAGGTCACGCCACCATGCTGCAATGCTTCCTGATTCAACCATTCGATACGCATGTCGCTCTCCTCAGGCCAGGGT
>NZ_SPPK01000142.1 GCF_004569505.1 Dysgonomonas mossii | reverse complement strand
AGCTGTGTATAAGAGACAGCCTCTTCCTTGCGCACGCGCTCGTAGAGCATGGGCTCGAGTTCGAGCGCGTAGTTGTTCTTGTCGCCCTCCTTCTTCACCTCGGGCGGATAGGCCAGCGTGTAGGACATGCCGGGCTTGCCGGGCACCAGCTTGGAGATGCCGTCGCAGAAGGTGTAGCTCATGTCCATGACGCGGCCCACGTCGCGGATCGCCGCCTTGGCCGCCATGGTGCCGAAAGTGGCGATCTGGCTCACGGCGTTCTTGCCGTACTTGTCCTTCACGTAGTCGATCACCCGGTCGCGGTTGGACTGGCAGAAGTCGATGTCGAAGTCGGGCATCGACACCCGCTCCGGGTTCAGGAAACGCTCGAACAGCAGGTTGTACTGCAG
>NZ_SPPK01000141.1 GCF_004569505.1 Dysgonomonas mossii | reverse complement strand
ATCAAAATCTTTTAGATGAAATAAAGAAATGATTTTAAAAGAAGGAGAAAATTATATGGCTAAAGGCGAAAATTCAATATTTATTAAGAATCTCCCTTTATTTATTGTGCTTTTATCGGGAGCTTTTATTACGATTTTAAATCAAACTTTGTTGGGAACCGCGTTGCCTTCCATTATGAAGGATTTACAAATCAATTAAAGTACTGTGCAGTGGTTGCAATCAATTTTTATGTTAGTTAACGGGATAATGATTCCTATCACTGCTTTTTTAATTGAACGTTATACTTCTAGACAACTATTTCTAACAGCAATGAGTTTGTTCACATTAGGGACGCTTATATGTGCGGTAGGACCTAACTTTGCCGTGTTATTAATAGGACGTGTATTAC
>NZ_SPPK01000140.1 GCF_004569505.1 Dysgonomonas mossii | reverse complement strand
AGAGACAGATCTGATTGATGTGTGGATAACTAACTAAGTTATGAACAAACTTACGCACATCCCAAACATATGTTTCCAAGGCTATACTTCCCTTCCTCATCGTATTTACTGTATACAAATAAAAGTTATACACATTTTGTGGATAACTCAACCCTTTTGTGCATAACTTATTAACAACCCATCCAATTAAATTGTATCATACGATTCTTTTGATTTATATCTTTGATAATTGCCAAATTTTTAACTTTATAGTGTTCATGGATATATGATTTTAAAATTTTACCTTGTAAATGACCGATTTCAAATATGACTAGTCCATCTTTTTTCATCACTTTATCTAAATCATTTAGTATGCGTTTGTAAATAGCTAAGGCATTGTTTTGTGTGAA
>NZ_SPPK01000139.1 GCF_004569505.1 Dysgonomonas mossii | reverse complement strand
GCCTCCACCGGTAGAACTCACTTGTGACCTATATCAGGGAACCGTCGAATTGAGCTCCCTTTGGTATGCGAGCGCTCGCGGCAAAGCAAGTGGTAAGCAGCTTCTCGTGGATTTCGTTCAGGGCAGCGGTCATGACGTGCATGGCGGCACTCTGAAAAAATTGCTCGTGGAATGCCGTCGGCTATCCAACCGGGACGGCGTCACGCAGGTCGTTCTGGATGAGACCCAGCACATCAATACTGGTGAGGGCGCCTCTAAGGTGACCGATATCCTGCTGACGATGGCAGCCATCGGCCCCCCTGTGATCTTTGTGTCCAACTACAGCCTCGTGCACAGGTTGTTTCGTCGTAACAGTGAAGACAAGCAGAGGCTGCTTTCCGAGCCACGGAT
>NZ_SPPK01000138.1 GCF_004569505.1 Dysgonomonas mossii | reverse complement strand
CCATTAAAGAAAGTTCAAAAAGGATAGTTTGTTACACAAACTTTCTAAATCATTCTTTTTTTGTGCTTTTGCCACTCGGACACGCTCGCACTGATCGTGCTTCGCTAATAACACGTGCCAGTTCAACATCAGCAAACAACATGCCACTATCATGTTGTTATCTGTGTTTCACACCGATTGTCTAGTGCCAAAAAATTTTTTCAAAACGCTTCACTGAAAAATTTTTATTAAAACTTCACTTCGCTCCACTCCGTTCAGTATTTACACTAGACAATCGTTTGCTGGCAGTGTTACGTCCTCCATGTCAAAAGCTAAAAAAATATCCTTTCGGTACTTCATACCGAGTGGCAATGACAAAAAACAAAAACACATCTGCAAAGCAGATTAAAGG
>NZ_SPPK01000137.1 GCF_004569505.1 Dysgonomonas mossii | reverse complement strand
GGTATCAAGAGAATTTTTACTTTCACAATTTACATTTACAGAGCTTGTTAAAGATGGAACGATTTCAATGTTCGTTGCGGTATTATTATTCTTAGTGCCCGCAAAAAGAAAATTTGCTCGAATTTTAGATTGGTCTATTGCAAAAGACTTACCATGGGGTATTTTATTACTATTTGGTGGTGGTTTAGCTGTAGCATCAGCTATTACAGAAAGTGGTTTAGATAAATGGATGGGTAAACAAATATCTAGCCTTGAAGGTATTAACATCATCTTGATTATCTTTATTGTTACACTGTTCGTACTATTCTTAACTGAGATTACATCGAATACAGCTACAGGAACAATGATATTACCGATTTTAGCGACTATAGCAGTGGGTATACACATACAT
>NZ_SPPK01000136.1 GCF_004569505.1 Dysgonomonas mossii | reverse complement strand
GAGCAGCACCACGTCCACGGTGCAGAGGACGGGAGGGAAGTCGGTGCCCGACAGGGAAGGCGAACCGGAAGGGGAGGATGCGGCGGATGGAGGCGCGGCCATGGCAAGCGGAGGAATCGCGGAACCCCGGAGTGTGCCTGCGCCCGCGCACCAAAGCACCTCCCCGTCGACCGCCCATTCATCTCGTTGTCATGCGGCGCCGCAAGCATGCGTGCTTTTGTCAAACAACACGCAACGAAGGAGAGCCCCATGGTGGCCAAGGTGTGGAGAAGCAACAAGGGTGTGCGGCGCGCCGCGCTGGGCGGCGCGCTGGTGGCCACGGCCGCCCTGCTGGCGGCCTGCGGCGGCGGGGGATCGGGCGGCGGCGGCCTGGGCGGCGAGCCTATGGAAC
>NZ_SPPK01000135.1 GCF_004569505.1 Dysgonomonas mossii | reverse complement strand
CTGGCCGCTGCAGCAAGCGCCATCCCGAGCACCTTGACCGGCCCACTGTCTGGAAGGGCGAATGCCAAGCCTTCGGCCACCATTGCCAGTCCCAAGGCACCCAACGACTTGCCCCACGTCGCCCAGAAGCCTGGTGGCGAGGCAGCCGCAGCAGCGGGCTGATCTACGCCGCTGAGGGGTTCCGGGTTGAAACCTGCTTTGCGGATCGCGTCCAGCGCTTGTTGCAAGGCAAGGTCATCGGCGGCAATAGCCAATTCTCGATCTCCCAGGTTGAATTGCAGGCCGCGAATCCCCGCCATGCCCTCCAGCGCCCGGCGAATTTCCGATTCCTCCGAGGCGCAGTCCATGTTCGCTATTCGGAAGCGCTGGGCGTCCTTCGCGCCAAGCGGTTC
>NZ_SPPK01000134.1 GCF_004569505.1 Dysgonomonas mossii | reverse complement strand
ACTGCAATTGCTGCAGCAGTTGGCCCAGCCGGTCCTGCGTACCGCTTCCGGTCGCAGGGACCGCGTTGCCCGCAGGCGCCAGGGTGCGTGAACCGCCCTGCGCGTCGAGCGGCTTCGCGGCGGGGTGGTTCGCTCCGCTGGAGGAGGCGGGCGTACCGTTCAGTACCTGCAGCAGCAACTGCAGCAACTTCAGGATGCTGTTCGTGGTCTGGGAGGACTTGCCGCCCACGCCGGGGATCTCGCCGCGCGCGGCGGCCAGCAGGTTGCCCACGGCGGATTTTCCATCGGCGCCCGGCACGTCGTGGGTTTCGATGGTCCGGTAGATGTCCGGATTCTTGAGCATGAACTTCGCGGCGGCTGCTACTTCGGGTGGGGCCTTGCCGCCCTCGGCG
>NZ_SPPK01000133.1 GCF_004569505.1 Dysgonomonas mossii | reverse complement strand
CTATTAATATGAGTGATTTGTTCTCTATAGATGCCTTCATGTACGATTACTGAATCTCCTGGTAACGCTACTGAAGCGGCTTTATCAATAGTTAAGAAGGGTGATGTTTCAGTTCCTAACCCATAATCTGAACCGTTTTTAGCTACATGTATTAAATTAGTCATTTGAAATACTCCTTTTATTTATATATTTGTTTTGATCTCATTTCGCCAACATTATTTGAACGAATTTGTTGTTTAATTTGTGTAATAAACTTTTCATAATTTAAGAAGAAAGTAATGACACAAATGAGTACTACTGTTAATAATGGAAAGTATATTTGCATAGATTTAATTGCAAATATAGTACTTTCTGATTGTACAGATGCTCCTGCGACATAGCCTCCAATAGAT
>NZ_SPPK01000132.1 GCF_004569505.1 Dysgonomonas mossii | reverse complement strand
CCTTCAGGCAGGAATAGTCCTTGTTGCAGGTGCTCTGGTTGATGCGACGCTTGCGGCCGAATTCGGTCTCCAGCGGCTCCACCGACAGGCAGTTGGACTGCACGGAGCAATCGCCGCAGCCCTCGCAGACCAGCTCGTTGATGACCACGGTCTTGTCGGGCGTGGCGAGCGTGCCGCGCTTCCTGCGGCGGCGCTTCTCGGTGGCGCAGGTCTGGTCGTAGATGATGACCGTGCAGCCGGGGATCTCGCGGAATTCGCGCTGGATGCGGTCCAGCTCGTCGCGGTGGTGCACCGTCACGCCCTCGGCAAGCGGCACGCCGTCGTACTTGGCGGGCTCGTCGGTCACGATCACCAGTTTCGCCACGCCCTCGGACTTCAAACTGTTCATGATC
>NZ_SPPK01000131.1 GCF_004569505.1 Dysgonomonas mossii | reverse complement strand
GGACTGCACCCTGGAGGATTTGCCGCACGCGCCAGCTGTGCGCCTCGGACTGCGGCTCGTCAACGGTCTTGGCAAAGCCGCAGCGGAGCGCATCGAGGCGGCGCGCGCGGAGCGGCCGTTTCAGGATGTTGAGGATCTCGCGCTGCGCGCGGACCTGGACCAACCTACCCTGCGTGTTCTCGCGGGCGGTGACGCCCTTGCCAGCCTTGCTGGGCACCGCCGCCAGCAAGTCTGGGACGCGGCCGGTCAGCACGCCGCGCCGGCCCTGCTCCGCGAGGCACCTATCGGAGAGACTGTTCTGGAGTTGCCGCAAGCGCCAGAAGGCGAAGCGGTAGCGCAGGACTACTCGGCCCTCGGCCTCACACTCCGCAGCCATCCGGTGGCCCTGCTGAG
>NZ_SPPK01000130.1 GCF_004569505.1 Dysgonomonas mossii | reverse complement strand
TCTCAAGGTTGCGCTGCTGCACCGGCGAGAGCGCGCAATCCATCACCACGAGGCCGATCTCGCGGGCGCGGATCATCCCGGCGATCTCCTCGACCCGGCCCTTGCCGAGATAGGTCGAGGGGCGGATGCGCGGCAGGCTGATCGCGACGCTCTCGACCACGTCGAGCTCGATGGCTGCGGCGAGTCCGGTCGCCTCGTCGAGGCGCGCCTCCACCGAGCGGGTCGGCTGGGCGGGCCCGTGGCCCGGTCCTCCGGGCCCGGGGGCACCGCGGGCCAGATAGGGCCCGATCACCAGGGTGTGGGTCGCCGCGGCGATCTCGCCCTCGGGCGCGGCCTGTGCCTGGAGCCGGGCCTCGCCGGACGTCAGCGTCTCGCTCATGCAACCTTTAACGGG
>NZ_SPPK01000129.1 GCF_004569505.1 Dysgonomonas mossii | reverse complement strand
GCTTCAAGGACTGGGTGGATGCCATCCGGGCCCACGTGCAGGACCCGGACGCCGCCGCGCGCTCGGGCGATGCGCTGAAGGCCGCGGTCGAGCGCGACTGGATGCTCGAGGGGGTCCATCTGGAGAACTGGCTCCGGGCCTGGATGCCGGAGTGAGCGCGCAGCGGCAACGATTCCATTCAAGTGTGGAGCGTGCCGTCCGATACCATTGATACGATGGATACGTTTCGTATCCGCTCCGCTGCCGCCCCCGCTCCCCGAAGCGGTGGTCCTCTCCCACGCCCGGCTCATCCGCACGCACCAGCATGTTCGTCATCATCGGTTACCTCGTCTGCCTGGGGTGCATCTTCGGCGTCTTCATCGCGCACGGCGGCAACATCTCCGTGGTGCTGCAC
>NZ_SPPK01000128.1 GCF_004569505.1 Dysgonomonas mossii | reverse complement strand
GACATATATTGCTGAAGTAACAATTGGTAAGAGCACGACTACTGAAGATCAAACTGGAGGAATAGTAGAAGAAAAAGCTGTAACTGAAAATATTTGGTGTACTGATGACATACGTTCAACTTTAAATAAATTAGTGGGTGAAATTGAGCAAATTCCGCCGATGTATTCAGCTGTTAAAGTAAACGGAAAAAAATTATATGAATACGCTCGTCAAAATATTGAAGTTGAAAGACCTGTTCGTAAAGTCTTCATTAACAGTATTGAGCTAACTTCAGACATTTCATATGACAACCAAACTTGTAAATTTGAAATAGAAGTCGAGTGTGGAAAAGGGACATATATAAGAACATTAGCAACTCAGATAGGAGAATTACTTGGTTATCCTGCACATATG
>NZ_SPPK01000127.1 GCF_004569505.1 Dysgonomonas mossii | reverse complement strand
CAGCCTCCGTGATGGTCGAGAAGGGCAAGGACTACGTCCAGGCCGCCCGGCTGATCGGCCTGACGCCTCCGGTCATCCTGGTCCGCCACGTGCTGCCCAACGTCACCGGGCCGGTCTTCGTCATCGCCACGATCAACCTGGCGCTGGCGATCATCACCGAGGCGACCCTGTCGTTCCTCGGCACCGGCCTGCCCGAGACCATGCCGTCGCTCGGCACCCTGATCCGCACCGGTAACCGGTTCCTGTTCTCCGGCGAGTGGTGGATCGTCGCCTTCCCGGGCCTGGCGCTGGCCGGCCTCGTCATCGCCATCAACCTCCTGGGGGATTGGCTGCGCGACGCGCTCAATCCGAAGCTGCAATGACCGAAACCATCCTCTCCGTACGCGACCTCACGG
>NZ_SPPK01000126.1 GCF_004569505.1 Dysgonomonas mossii | reverse complement strand
TTCATTATACAACTTTCGTGTCTATGTGTCTACCGATAGACACATAGACACGAAATAATTTGAAAGTATCTTTAGATAAATGAAATATGGTATATTATTTATGCACTTCCTGTGCTAGAAAGGAGGTGTGGTGTGCTATGGATATCTATTTTTTCATCGTTACAATTATCATTTGTCCAATTATTACTGGAATAGTTGCAAACTATATCTATGATAAACTCAAATGATAAAGAAACCCCCCACAAAGCTTTGGTCGGCTGTGGGGGGTTTTGATGTACTAAGGACATCTATTTCATCGTTAATTATATTATAACGTCATTTGATTATTTTGTAAAATACGCAACTACCTTGTTCAATATGCTTTTTAAGCTATTACTTTTATCTGATTCATGTCT
>NZ_SPPK01000125.1 GCF_004569505.1 Dysgonomonas mossii | reverse complement strand
ATAACGTAGAGATAAAAGAAATTAATAAGAATGAATTAATCGGTAAAGCACCGAAAATCATTGAACATTTATTAGAAATAAGAGGTTTAGGTATCATTAACGTAATGACATTATTTGGAGCCGGTTCGATTTTGATGGAAAAACGTATTAAATTAAATATCAATTTAGAGACATGGCACAAAGAAAAAATTTATGATCGTGTAGGATTAAATGAAGAAACATTAAAAATACTCGATTCTAAAATTACTAAGAAAACAATACCTGTTCGACCTGGTAGAAACTTAGCTGTCATTATTGAAGTGGCAGCGATGAACTATCGTCTAAACAATATGGGTATTAATACGGCAGAAGAATTTAATAATCGTCTAAATGCTGAAATATTAAAAACCGCTAGT
>NZ_SPPK01000124.1 GCF_004569505.1 Dysgonomonas mossii | reverse complement strand
CCGTAAGATTCCGTTGATGACGTCTGATGCCGGCGTATCTGTGCGGCTGGGCGACGTCGCGCGCATCCAGATCGGGCCGGAAATGCGGCGCGGGATTGCCGAATTGAATGGCGAGGGCGAAGTTGCTGGCGGCGTGATTATCATGCGTTCCGGAAAAAATGCGCTGGAAACCATCGATGCCGTCAAAGTCAAACTGGAAAAGCTAAAAGCGAGCTTGCCGCCCGGCGTCGAGATTGTCCCAACCTACGATAGGTCGAGCCTGATCAAGCGCGCCGTGAGCAACCTGAAAGAAAAGCTGATCGAGGAATTCATTGTCGTCGCTGTGGTCTGTGCGCTGTTCCTGTTTCACTTGCGCTCGGCGCTGGTGGCCATCATCACGCTGCCGATCGGCATCC
>NZ_SPPK01000123.1 GCF_004569505.1 Dysgonomonas mossii | reverse complement strand
GCACGATGGCGGCGATGACGATGCCGACCAGGGTCTTTGGCGCGCCCATGGCGGCGATCGCCGTCTCCAGCGCGGGCGCCAGCGACTTGGCCAGCAGCACCACGGCGCCCAGGCACACCAGCAGCGCGCCGGCACTGACCCAGGCGACGGTGGGCGTGGGTGGCGCTGCATGCACCTCTTCGTCGCCGACGGCTTCCTTGGGCAGGAAGTAGTCGCGGTGGCGCACCGTCTGCACCAGCACGAAAGTGCCGTACAGGACCAGCGAGATGACAGCGATGAAAATGAGCTGGCTGGAGTTGTAGTACGGGCCGGCGGCGCTGGAAGTGTAGTTCGGCAGCACCAGCGTCAGGATGGCGATGGCCGCCAGGGTGGCCAGCGACGCGCTCACGCCCAGC
>NZ_SPPK01000122.1 GCF_004569505.1 Dysgonomonas mossii | reverse complement strand
CTAATGAAAAGACCTTTTATTTTTGTGAGTTTCGTTTTCTTTTTAGTTGCAATTGATATCTCGCATTCATCTTAATCAATTCATCTTTAAGTGTCACCATTTGTCTATATCCCATAAAGTGATAGATTCGCTGATTAATATATTGATATCTTTCTGAAAAGTTCATAGGTACTACTGGATATTGTTCTATATTATCTATATCAAACTCTTCTATTTCATTGATTTGTTTAAAATAGTCCATAATCAGTTTGTAATATTGATCTAGAAGTTGTCGTGCTTTATCAGTTTTTAATTGCTTTTGCTTTACTAACGGTTCTATTTGTTCTTCTAGTTCTATAAAGTCATTTTTATCTATCATGCGCCATCAACCTTTACTAATCCTGCTCTTAATCGTTT
>NZ_SPPK01000121.1 GCF_004569505.1 Dysgonomonas mossii | reverse complement strand
GGCCTGGACCTCGTGCTCGGCTGGCGGGACGGCGGCGCCGCGGCCGACTGGCGGGTGCGCCTGCGGCCCGGGCGCAGCGGCTACGAGCGGGAGAAGGCGGTGCTGTGGTGGCGCGGGCTCGGCGGCGGCCGCGACGCGCCGATGGATGCCGCCGGCTTCCTGGAGCGGGCCGATTCCCTGGCCCGGCCGGCGGCGATCCGGATCCGGCCGGGCCGGCTGTCGGACCAGATCGAGTGCCGCGCCCAGGACGGCCGGATCTTCGCCGACCAGAGCCGCCTCGCCGGGCGCGCCGCGTGACGCCGCGGGGAGGGCGCCTCATGCAGGGTCCCCGGACCGCCCTCGCCCGGTGGTCGCGGCGCGGAGCCGCGCTCCCGGTCCGCTGCGCCACCCGTCGGC
>NZ_SPPK01000120.1 GCF_004569505.1 Dysgonomonas mossii | reverse complement strand
GCCCACAGCGAAGGTGCCGACCGCGCCCACGGTGAGCACCTCGCGCGGACGCGTGTCGCCGCACTGCGCCAGCGCGCGCTCGATGCGGCCGAAGGCGTCCGCCAGCGCCGGCAGCAGCGCCAGCCCTTCGTCGGTCAGCGCCAGTCCGCGCGGCAGCCGGCGAAAGAGCGGCTTGCCCAGGCGGTCTTCCAGGTTGCGGATGTGCTGGCTGACCGCGGTCTGCGTGACGTGCAGCTCCTCGGCGGCCCGCGTGAGGTTCAGGTGCCGGGCCGACACTTCGAAGGCGCGCAGGGCGTTGAGCGGCAGATGCATGGGGGAACGGCCAGCGGGCGAGGGTGAAGTTTTTCTTGGGGGAGTGCGCAATTATCGTCGGTGGTCAGTGCGGCGGCCCGGCGG
>NZ_SPPK01000119.1 GCF_004569505.1 Dysgonomonas mossii | reverse complement strand
GGGTACTAGCTGCGTCTAGTAGTATGGATAAATTAGTGATGAAACATTTATTTGCACATAGAGGATTACCTCAGTTACCATATGTCAGCTTTTTAAAAAGTGAATATGAAAAGTATGAACATAATATTATTGAACTTATACAAAACAAATTAGAATACCCAGTGTTCGTTAAACCAGCTAACTTAGGGTCAAGTGTTGGTATAAGTAAGTGTACAAATAAAGAAGAATTACTTGAAGGCATTAAAGAAGCTTTTCAATTCGATCGTAAACTTGTTATTGAGCAAGGTGTTGACGCGAGAGAAATAGAAGTTGCAGTATTGGGAAATGATTATCCTGAAACAACTTTACCTGGTGAAGTTGTAAAAGAAGTTCAATTCTACGATTATAAATCTAAATA
>NZ_SPPK01000118.1 GCF_004569505.1 Dysgonomonas mossii | reverse complement strand
CCCGCGCGCGTGGTGACGCTCGCGATCAGCGACGTGCCGGGCGACGATCCGGCCGTGATCGCCAGCGGCCCGACCGTGCCCGACGCGACGACCTGCGCCGATGCGCTGCGCATCCTGGACCGCCACGGCATCGGCCTGCCGCCGGTCGTGCGCGCGGCGCTGGCGGCCGGTGCGCTGGAGACGCCCAAGCCCGAGCCGGGCCAGGCGCCGGAAGTCCACCTGATCGCCACGCCGCGGCAGTCGCTGGAGGCGGCGGCCGCGGCGGCACGGTCCGCGGGCCTGGCGGTGCACCTGCTGTCGGACGAGATGGAGGGCGAATCGCGCGAGGTGGGTGCCGTGCATGCCGCGCTCGCCCGCTCGGTGGCGCGGCACGGCGCCCCGTTCGCGCGGCCCTGCGT
>NZ_SPPK01000117.1 GCF_004569505.1 Dysgonomonas mossii | reverse complement strand
TATCATCATACTTTTCAGCAATACGTTCAGCTGTTAAACCCATTGGTATTTGATTAAATACATCTGTTAAACCATCATGCATAAAACTTTTTACAGGAGCAGTGTCCTTTTTAAAAATAAGTTCTGGAGCATTTGTCATGCTTTCGATACCACCAACAGCTACAACCTCAGCTTCTCCTAACTGTATGCGATGCCTACCTAAAATAATAGATTTTAGGCCAGATCCACATACTTCATTTACTGTCATTGCTGGCGTCTTGTATGGGACACCTGAATTAATACCGATTTGTCGAGCAGGGTTTTGACCACTGCCAGATTGAATAACATTTCCGAAAATAACATTTTGTATTTGAGTTGGATTTATTTGAATTTTATCTATAGTAGATTTTAAGGCAAAA
>NZ_SPPK01000116.1 GCF_004569505.1 Dysgonomonas mossii | reverse complement strand
GCCCAGGACAACGCATTGCCGGCCGCGGCGCGCTGGTAGGGGTTGCCGTTGTCGGCCATCACCTTGCGCAGCGTGACGAGCGGCCCCAGCGGCAGCGTGAGGCCGAAGTTGAGCAGCGACCGCGCCGTGATGCCCGCCAGCATGGTCCGGCGGTCGACGGAGAGGTTCACGACGGTGGCTGCCTCCGCGCCCGGGAGAAAGGACTTGACCAGCGTGCTGCTCAGGTCGGACACGGTGTCCGCCGTGGCGCTGACCATGCGCTGCACGAGCGCGCTGGCCATCATGGACATCGGGCGTGCCAGGTCGGGGGCGATGCCGCGTTCCCTGAGGGCCTGCTCGATCACGGGGCCGATCCGCGCATTCACCGCGACGTTCAGCATCGTGCCGCCGCTGTCTCTT
>NZ_SPPK01000115.1 GCF_004569505.1 Dysgonomonas mossii | reverse complement strand
TGCGCTCGAGGAGATTCATCACCGCCGGCACCCGGGTCTGGTCGATGCGAGTGCCGAGCACGCAGGCGAAGTTGTCGAGGACCGCGGAGGCCCCCTCCGACACGTCGTTCGCGGCGATTTCCCAGCGGGCGCTGCCCTTCAGGGCGCGGGTGCTGTTGAAGGCCGCCCGGTCGGCCTTGTCGAGCGGCGCGTCGTGGGCCGGCGGCGCAGGCAGGATCTGGACGGCATCGGGAACCGCGGTCTCGGCGAGATAGGGCTTCACCGCCGGCTTGCCGGGCTTGAGCGTGTCGGCCCCGAGCGACGGCGCCGCCGGCGGGTTCGCCGGGGCTGGCTGGGGCATATCCTCGGCGCGCACCGAGGTCGCGGCCGCCAGCAGAGCGAGGATGGGCAAGGTCAGGGT
>NZ_SPPK01000114.1 GCF_004569505.1 Dysgonomonas mossii | reverse complement strand
GAGTCGCCCTCCACCAGGAACACCTCGTTGTGCGAGAGGTCGCGGCTTTCGCAATCGGTGAGTTTGCCGGGCAGCACGGCCACGCCGGAACCCTTCTTCTTCTCGACCTTCTGGCCCGCCTTCTGGCGGGTCTGCGCGGCCTTGATGGCGAGTTCGGCGAGCTTCTTGCCGTAGTCCACGTGCTGGTGCAGCCACAGTTCGAGCGCCGGGCGCACGAAGCCGCTCACCAGCCGCACGGCGTCGCGCGAATTGAGCCGCTCCTTGATCTGGCCCTGGAACTGCGGGTCCAGCACCTTGGCCGAGAGCACGTACGAGGCACGCGCGAACACGTCCTCGGGCAGCAGCTTCACGCCCTTCGGCAGCAGCGAATGCAGTTCGATGAAGCTCTTGACGGCATTGAAC
>NZ_SPPK01000113.1 GCF_004569505.1 Dysgonomonas mossii | reverse complement strand
GTACCCAGGGCAGTGTCGCCAGCCTGAATACCGACGCCTTTCACATTGAGGGTCGCACGTTGCGCCTGATCCAGCCGGGCAGTGAGCGCAAGGTTTTGCAGGCGATTGTCCTGCAACGCGAGCTGGCTGCCCTGCAAGGCCAATTGGCCCTGCGGCGTTTGTAATGTTCCGGCCAGATCCAGCCGGCCTTTGACCTGCCCCTGCAAACGTGGCCACAACTGGCCAAGCCGCGGCAGATCGAGGTCAAGCTGACCTTTCAAGCGCTCCTGCAGGCTGCCGGTGCCCTGGATACGGTTATCACCCAGGCGAATATTCAGGCTGCTGACCGTCCACTGCTGATCGCGGCCGTCGGCCTTGGCCTGCAACACGGCTGGCTGACCCCGCAAGCGCCCTTTCAAATCC
>NZ_SPPK01000112.1 GCF_004569505.1 Dysgonomonas mossii | reverse complement strand
CCGATAATCTCTTCTTATCGGACCCTAGACCACCACGCAGGAACTGGCAACGGGATCGCGCTACCACGTTGTAACGTGGTCACGTTGAAACGTCGCGGGGGATCTCGATTATATTATGGGGAGCGCGCCAGCCGCGGACGCGGTGGGAGAGTGCGCGAGGACCGGGCGAGCCGTGATGATATGGCCGCCCGGCCGACGTAATCGCTCGTCAGGCGTTCGCAGGCGGCTTGCTGGGTTTGAAGCTTCTGCCCCTTGGCTCAGCCTTCTGCGGGTCGGGCTTGTTTGCAAGCAGGCGTTTCACCCGCTCGTTGAAGTCCTCTGCCGTGACGCTCTGCGCTTTGCCGGTCTTGAGTTCGAGCGCCATCTCGGCCTCCGTATCGTGGCCCAGGGCACGGGATTGCGC
>NZ_SPPK01000111.1 GCF_004569505.1 Dysgonomonas mossii | reverse complement strand
GTATTTGGTGGTATGACGATTTGGGGCATTTATACTGCCGGCGGATTCGGTAATATTGTTAATTATGAATTATCGTCAAACAGTGGATTATTATATCCTTCATTGTTGGCATTCTTCCTCATATTTAACTCATTACTTGGCGTTTGGGCTGGACCCGGATCAAGTGTGGCAGACTTTACACAAAATGCTAAATCTACAAAATCACAAATTATCGGACAAACAGCAGGTATTTTTGTAGCTCAAACATTATTTGCTGTAGCGAGTGTTTCGATTATCATAGGTGGTTCAATTTATATTGGACATCAAGAATGGAACATTTTAACGATTATCAATCAATGGGATAACTTCTGGGCTGTGTTGGTTGCATTAGGCGTATTATTATTAACAACGATTTCAACTAATG
>NZ_SPPK01000110.1 GCF_004569505.1 Dysgonomonas mossii | reverse complement strand
ACCCGTGACCGCATCCGCGGCCATGCCGACGCCCTTGCCGACGATCTTCACCGTGCCGATGGCCGCATCGGCCGCGAGGCCCACGGCGCTCGCGGTGACGCCGACGGCGGTGGTGGCCACGCTGACCGCGGTGCAGCCGGCGAGCAGGGCCAGCGCGGCCGGCAAGGTCAGCCGCAGCAGGACGGCCGGGCCATGGGGTCGGACGGGCATGGCCGGTCCGATCAGCGCACGCGCATGCCGGGCGTGGCCCCCGGCCACGGATTCAGCACGTGGATGCCCGGATGCGCCTTTTCGTCGCCATGGCTGGCGGCGAGCACCATGCCCTCGCTGACGCCGAACTTCATCTTGCGCGGCGCGAGGTTGGCGACCATCACCGTCAGCTTGCCCACGAGTTCCTCGGGGC
>NZ_SPPK01000109.1 GCF_004569505.1 Dysgonomonas mossii | reverse complement strand
GGGGGGTCAGGGTGCGGTAGGCCTGGTCGATCTCGGCGACCTCGCTGTGGCCGGCATGGAAGGCGGCGGCCGCCATGATCACCATCGCCATGTTGACGAGGCCCGCCAGCAGCAGCGCCACCACCACCTCGCGGTTCGAGAAGCGCACCAGCTGGCGCCGGTCGGAATCGTCGCGGGGGCTGCCCCGCCCCTGGGTCAGGCCCGAATGCAGGAACAGGGCGTGGGGCATCACGGTGGCGCCGATGATGCCGACCGCGATGGTCAGCGCCTGGGCGTCGGGAATCCGCGGGGTGACGAGCCCCTTGGCGGCGTCCGCCCAGTCCACCGGGGCGATGGCGAGTTCGACCGCGTAGCAGAGGCCGATCGTGCCGACCATCACGCCGATCGCGATCTCCAGCGGTCGG
>NZ_SPPK01000108.1 GCF_004569505.1 Dysgonomonas mossii | reverse complement strand
TTATCGTACACGTCGTTTTGAAGGGTATGGCAAGTTGAGTCACCAATCTATTGATGACTTGAAAGTTGGAGCTAGAATTGAAACAGGTGAACAAAAAGAAGATGAACTAGATTTCACACTTTGGAAAAAAGCTAAACCTGGTGAAATTAAGTGGGACAGCCCTTGGGGACCAGGACGCCCTGGTTGGCATATAGAATGTTCTGTCATGGCTCATGTACATTTAGGTGATACAATTGATATACACGCAGGAGGAACAGACCTTCAGTTCCCTCACCACGAAAACGAAATTGCGCAATCTGAAGCACATAGTGATACAACATTTGCTAACTACTGGATGCATAACGGATTTGTAAATATTAATAATGAAAAAATGAGTAAGTCTCTTGGTAACTTTATTTTAGTGC
>NZ_SPPK01000107.1 GCF_004569505.1 Dysgonomonas mossii | reverse complement strand
GGCCCGGCGCATGTGCGGGCAGGTGGGCATGGGCACGCTGCAGCATCTGCACCAGCTGGCCCGCGCGCGGCCCCAGCGGAGCGAGGGCCTCTGCGGCGTTGCGCAGCAAGTCCAGCGCGCAGCGGCGCGCGGCCGGCAAACCCATGGCCGATGCGCAGGTCGGCTTGCGCGCCGCCGCATCCTTGCCGGGGGTCTTGCCCAGCACCCCGGCGTCCGCCGTCGCGTCGAGAATGTCGTCCACCACCTGCAGGGCCAGGCCGAAACAGCTGCTGTAGCGGTCGAGCGCCGCGTACAGCGCGGCGCTCGAGGCGTCCTCGGGCAGGGCGCACAATGCGCCCATGCGCACCGAGGCGCGCACCAGTGCTCCGCTCTTCATGCGGTGCATCTCCATGATCGTGTCCAGC
>NZ_SPPK01000106.1 GCF_004569505.1 Dysgonomonas mossii | reverse complement strand
GGCGCCAGCTCGTCTTCATCGAGGCCTCGGCCGCGCTCCAGCGGGGCGAGAAGATCGGGCTCGTGGGTCCGAACGGGGCCGGCAAGACCACCCTGTTCCGGATGATCATCGGCCAGGAGCAGCCCGACGAGGGCCAGGTCGCGGCCGACCGGGGTATCACCATCGGGTATTTCAGCCAGGATGTCGGCGAGATGGCCGGGCGCAGCGTCGTCACCGAGGTGATGGACGGCGCCGGCCCGGTGAGCACGGTGGCGGCCGAGCTGGCGGAACTCGGCGCGGCGCTCGCCGACCCGGACCGGGCCGACGAGATGGACGCCCTGGTGGAGCGCTACGGCGAGGTCCAGGCCCGGTTCGAGGAACTCGACGGCTACGCCCTGGAGGGCCGCGCCCGGGAGGTGCTCGAC
>NZ_SPPK01000105.1 GCF_004569505.1 Dysgonomonas mossii | reverse complement strand
CCCACCAGTAGCAGCAGGGGGCCTTGGTAGAGTGGCTGGCCGCCGCGCATAGGGAGACGCATCGGCTCGGGCAACAACAATGTGGGTTGCGGCAGAGTAGGACAGCGAGGCTTGGCGCGGGGCCGTTTTTCGCTGGCCGGGTGCCAGGTCGCCATCCGCTCGGGCCTGTGGTCCTCGACCAGCCGCGGACGCAGTACGCGTTCTGGCCCGAGGCGTGCCGCAATGCGCTCCAAGGCGAGGTTCAGGCTCTGCGCTGAAGCGCGCGTGTCGGGCAGCAGTTCGAGGCTATCGACAGGCAGCGGCACGATGTCGACTTCGTCCACGCAGAGCTGCAGATCGCCTACGGGCGCAGCGAGCGTCACTCGGGCAAGATGCTCTCCGAGCAACCGCATCAAGTGCTCGAC
>NZ_SPPK01000104.1 GCF_004569505.1 Dysgonomonas mossii | reverse complement strand
GGGCATATGCGATGTGGGTGGGCACACCCGAAGAAGCCAGGTATGCCAAACGACCGATTTTCTATTCTTGGAATCAACTTAGCGCGCTCACCTCACCTACATCGAAATGGGGTCGCATAGTACTTCCACAACAGCTCTCCGTGCCAGCCGAAAGCGGTAGTTCTCAGGCAGTAAAAATTCAATCAGCATGGGACCAGATCGCGCCTGTAATACAGGCATTTGAAAATAGGACAAACCTATCGAGACATCACTTTACCGCCTTAATTCGAGAGAGAGCTTTAAGCATAGACGTTGCGGAAAAGACGCTGCACCGTCTCATCCTTCGTTACTACTACTTCGGCAGCACAAAAATAGCACTGGTTGCACTGCCTCGCGGCCCCAAGCGCACCAAGAGGGGTCGTGAAG
>NZ_SPPK01000103.1 GCF_004569505.1 Dysgonomonas mossii | reverse complement strand
TTGTTTCACTTGTTCTGTACCTGGTGGTAAGTCCGGATTAAACTCTCGTTTTGTTTCAAACGGAATTGGATCTTTCGTCACAATTGGTTCCCCTGGTACTGGACCATGTTTTGTCACACTGTCCACCGGCGGTGTCACGATTTCTCCTGTATTTGGATTTTTAACACCTGGTGTACCTGGCACTTCTTCTGTTTCACCTACTGGTAAGTTTGGATCAAATTCGTCTTGATGTCCTGGTGGTACTGCTTCTCCACCATATTCGATGATTTCATCTGTTGGTGGCGTCGTGATTTCTGTTGTTGGTTCACCTTCACCAACTTTTTCTCCTGTTAATGGATTTTTCGTTGTTGGTGTCGTTGTTGTTTTCTCACCATTCTTACCTGGCTGTCTCTTATACACGTCTGAC
>NZ_SPPK01000102.1 GCF_004569505.1 Dysgonomonas mossii | reverse complement strand
CGCCCTGGGGGTGACGGGGCGCGGTCCAGGAACAGCCCTTCAGGCCCTACCGGAACGGCTGTTCCTGCGTGGAATCCGCTGTCCGGCCGCCTGCCGGGGCGTGGCGTCCGGCACCGCCGCCGGGTCAGTCGCCCGGCCCGTCCGCCACATGGCACTCGCGCCGCAGCAGGGCGCGGGCTTCCTCCAGGCGCTCGTCCCGAGGGTCGAGCAGCGTGCGGCCCGACTCGTCCACGAACGACTTCCAGAGCGCGAGGTAGCTGGCGCGGCGCACGCCGGCCGCATGGTCGCGGATGAACGCCTCCGCCAGCGCGGGCTGCCAGCCGTGGCGGCGCACGCGGCGCACCAGGCTCGCGGCGGCCTTCTCGGTCAGCACGGTCTTGCGCGGCACTCCGGCCGCGAGGCACAG
>NZ_SPPK01000101.1 GCF_004569505.1 Dysgonomonas mossii | reverse complement strand
GGGCATGGTCGCGGAAGTAGTGCATCACCGGGCCGTGCGCGCGCCAGCGGAAGGTCTTGGCGAGCTTGAGCCGGTAGCGGTTGAGCGGGCGCAGCTCGATGATGCCGATGCGGTCGAGCTGCGCCAGGTATTTCACGCCCTCCGCGTCCGAGAGCCGGTAGGTGCCGAGGATCTGCTCCAGCGTCCACTGGCTCAGCACGCAGATCGCCATGAGCAGCAGCTTCTTGTCGGCCACCACGGCGCGTTCCTGCTCCAGCGAGAGCTGGTCGAGCAGCGGCTGGCTGTCGGCCACGCGGCGCGCGAGGTCCGCGAAGTCCAGCCGCAGCGCGCGGCAGATGGCGTCGATGCGCGACAGCGGCATGTCGCCGCGCGCCAGCATGCGCTTGACGCTGGACCTGTCTCTTAT
>NZ_SPPK01000100.1 GCF_004569505.1 Dysgonomonas mossii | reverse complement strand
ACACTAGCAGCAGGTGGAGTAGGTAAACCTGAAGGACTAGAAAAAGGTTATTTCATAAAACCGACATTGTTTACAGATGTTAAAAACGATATGACAATTGCTCAAGAAGAAATATTCGGTCCGGTAGGTACAATCATTACCTATAAAGATTTAGATGAAGCAATTGAAATTGCTAATGATACAGTATACGGATTAGCAGCTTATGTTTATGGTAATGATACAGATCAAGTTAGAAAAGTAGCTAGATCAATCGAAGCAGGAACTGTCGAGTTAAATGACGCAGGTAGAAAACCTGACTTACCATTCGGTGGTTATAAACAATCAGGTATTGGTAGAGAATGGGGAGACTATGGTATAGAAGAATTCCTAGAAGTCAAAGCAATACCAGGCTACTTTAAATAAGTATTA
>NZ_SPPK01000099.1 GCF_004569505.1 Dysgonomonas mossii | reverse complement strand
GGTCTACGCCATCGCCCGGCAGGAGAGCCAGTTCGATCCCCGGGCCCAGTCCGGCGTCGGCGCCCGCGGCCTGATGCAGATGATGCCGGCCACCGCCCAGCGCACCGCCCGCCGGGTCGCCACATCCTTCGACGTCGACCGCCTGACCAGCGACCCCGCCTACTGCGCCAAGCTCGGCCGGGCCCATCTCGGCGAACTGATGGAGGATTGGCGCGGCTCCTACGTCCTCGCCTTCGCGTCCTACAATGCCGGCGGCGGCAACGTGAAGAAGTGGATCGACGCCTACGGCGACCCGCGCAAGGGCGAGGTCGACGTGATCGACTGGGTCGAGCGCATCCCGTTCACCGAGACCCGCAACTACGTGCAGCGGGTGATGGAGAACCTGCAGGTCTACCGCTCCCGCCTGGAC
>NZ_SPPK01000098.1 GCF_004569505.1 Dysgonomonas mossii | reverse complement strand
TTCCTATGCTGACTTTCCTTGGCTTTGCCATGGTCATCACGTTCATGTTCCTGATCATGACCAAGCGCCTCTCTGCGCTGATTGCTTTGATCATTGTGCCGATCCTGTTCGCCCTGTTTGGTGGCTTTGCACCGGAAATCGGCCCGATGATGCTGGCGGGTATCACCAAGCTTGCGCCGACCGGCGTGATGCTGATGTTCGCCATCCTCTACTTTGCGCTGATGATCGACTCCGGCCTGTTCGACCCGGCCGTGCGCAAGATCCTCAAGATGGTCAAGGGCGACCCGCTGAAAGTGTCGGTCGGCACCGCGGTGCTGGCCCTGGTCGTCTCCCTTGACGGTGACGGTGCAACCACCTACATGATCTGCGTGGCTGCCATGCTGCCGCTGTACCAGCGTATCGGTATGAGCC
>NZ_SPPK01000097.1 GCF_004569505.1 Dysgonomonas mossii | reverse complement strand
CCGCCACTCCGTTCGCCTGGTGGGCCGCGCGGGCCGGGCTGTGGCCGCTCTGGCTGCTGGGCGCGCTGGTCGTGGCCGCGGCCTTCATGGTGCGGCCCCTGCGGCGCTGACCAGGCCGCTTCGCAGGCGAGAGGCCCGGCGGCCGTTCAGCCGGCAGGGCTGCCTTCCGCATGGTGCGGGCGCGCCAGCACCGCGTGCAGCAGGCCCGGCAGCAGGTCGAGCATGCGCGCCGCATGGCGGTCCGGCGGGGGGTGTGCCGCATGGTAGGCGTAGAGCGGAATCGGCTCGCGGTCGCGCAGCGGCACGGCCACCACCGTGGCCGGGTCCAGGTTGCCGGCCGTGAGGAAGTCCACCACCGTCCATCCCAGGCCGCGCCGCACCAGCTCCACCGCCAGCTGCGAGGTCTGCACC
>NZ_SPPK01000096.1 GCF_004569505.1 Dysgonomonas mossii | reverse complement strand
CAGGCGCCAACCCGCTGCCCGTGTCCAGTTCGGCGCGCAGCGCCTGCCCGATCGCCCTTCGCCGCGCGGCGACCAGGTTCATGGACGCATCGAAGCGCACGCTGCGGTTCTTGCCGAGCTCCTTCGCGCGGTACATGGCCGTGTCGGCACAGCCCATGAGCGCGTCCATCTCGCGGGCGTCTTCGGGGAACGTGGCGATGCCGACGCTGCAGGTCAGCGCCACCGGCTGGCCCAGCTCGGAGTACGGCGACTTGAACATCTCCACGATGCGGCGGCCGTAATGGTCGAGGGCGGCGTCATCGATCTCCCACCGCAGGATCAGTGCGAATTCGTCGCCGCCGAGCCGCGACACGATGTCCGCGCTGCGGACCACGGATTGCAGGCGGCGGGCGACTTCGTGCAGCAGCCCGTCGC
>NZ_SPPK01000095.1 GCF_004569505.1 Dysgonomonas mossii | reverse complement strand
GGCTTCGCCGCGCAGGACCCGGCGGGCCTCTGGGAAGTGCCCTACCTCCCGATCGATCCGGCCGACCTCGGCCGCACCTACGACAGCGTGATCCGCGTGAACAGCCAGTCGGGCAAGGGCGGCATCGCCTTCCTGCTGGAGCGCGAGCGCGGCGTGGTGATGCCGCGCCGCCTGCAGGTGGAATTCAGCGCCGTGGTGCAGCGCGCGACCGACACGAGCGAAGGCGAGATGGACGGCGGCGCGCTCTGGAGCCTCTTCGAGCAGCACTACATCGGGCCGGCCCACGGCCGGGCCCCGGGCGGCGCGGCCCCCGGCACGCTCACGCTGCACGGCCAGCGGCTGGAGGAAGACGGGCAGGGCATCGCGCTCGACGTGACGATCGACGGCGTGCGCCAGACGCTGCAGGGCCGGGGCAAC
>NZ_SPPK01000094.1 GCF_004569505.1 Dysgonomonas mossii | reverse complement strand
GGAAAAAGCCGTGCTGAACCAGCAGCACCAGAAGGCCTGGGAAGCGCTCGGCATTCCGCCCGACGCCAAGGAGCAATTCAAGAAGCTCCCCAAGGACGAAGCCAAGGCCCGCGAGATCACGGCCTGGATGTGCGCCAACTTCTTCGACGTGCGCACTTTCGGCGCCGTGATGACGACGGGCGTGAACGCCGGCCAGGTGCGCGGCCCCGTGCAGATGGCCTTCGCCACCTCGATCGACCCGGTGGTGCCGCTGGAGATCTCCATCACCCGCATGGCCGTCACCACCGAGAAAGAAGCCGAGGCCCAGAGCGGAGACAACCGCACCATGGGCCGCAAGCACATCATCCCTTACGGCCTCTACCTGGCTCTTATACACATCT
>NZ_SPPK01000093.1 GCF_004569505.1 Dysgonomonas mossii | reverse complement strand
GCGGCTTCGCAGTTGATTTTGGGGCTGCTTTTAGGGGCCGCCAGGCCCGGTTTTGGGGTGGCGTTCCTTAAATTTATAACTATGGCCATAAGTTCGACGCGTCGGATTTATAGCCAATCACCGCGAAACCCGCATGAATGCTTGCTATCCGGCCCTTTTGGGTGGGCCTTGACTTGTCAATGGGGGCGTGAGAATCTGGAGGAAGTGGGCGCCTGAAAAGTTGAAAGCCAAATCCCGGCAAGGATTCGGCTTTCGGGGCGGCCAGACTAGTCGGAGTCTGAACGCATGAAACATGAGAACACTTTAAGCCAAAATCCCTCTGTAGTCAAAGCCCCTGCTCTTTCTGACATGTCGGAAAAGGATGCAAAATGGGACAAACATCGAAGCAATACGCAAACCATCGGCTCACTCTACGAC
>NZ_SPPK01000092.1 GCF_004569505.1 Dysgonomonas mossii | reverse complement strand
CTTCTACAAGTATTACCTGTACATACAAATATTATTTTCACAATTAATCTTCCCCTTTAAATCTATGTCCGCTTGCTTTATCTATTCTATTCATTAATGTAACAGTTTGATGTGTTCGTTCATAACCATTTATCAATATATGTTCAATATCATTTAATTGGTCTGCGATTCTTAATGCATCGTATAAATCATGATGAGCACCTTTAATATCATTTTTATTTTTTCCTAAAGGAATAAATTTAATGTTTTCAGGAACTAAATGCTCTATGCTCCTTGGACCAATAAAAGCTAGTTTTTTACTATTTAATAAATTAAGGTCGAGCGGTTTTGTTATACCACCCTCTATTAACGTTACTGGTTGAGAAGGTGCATAGTGCTGATATTTCATTCCTGGGGCAATTGGTTTATTTATATCTATTT
>NZ_SPPK01000091.1 GCF_004569505.1 Dysgonomonas mossii | reverse complement strand
GTGCGGCCCGCCGTGGCGGGGCGAGGGGCGGGTGCCTTAAAAAGGGCCGAAAAGAACGGGATTCCGGAGCCGCGCACGGGCCGCCCTCCGGCCGGCTTCGCGGTGGCGGATCCGGCGCAGACCCAGGAACAGTGAGCGGATGAGCTTCGACGACGTCAAGGACGACACGCGCGAAGGCGAACTCGTGACGTTCGCGCCATCGACGATGACCGAGCTGCGCCACGGCGCCGAGATGATCCGTCCGGTGCCGGAGAAGCGTGGCGCCCGGGCTCTGATGGCCGCGGCACGCGAGCGCCTCGATTGGACCCGGCTGCCCGGCCTCGGCCAGCGCCGGGAGGACACGTCGAGCTACGGCGCGCGGGTGATCCGCCGGGTCAGCCTGTTCGTGCTGCTGCCGACCCTGGTGATCGGCCTGTACCTGTT
>NZ_SPPK01000090.1 GCF_004569505.1 Dysgonomonas mossii | reverse complement strand
GTAGGAAACTGTTTAAGAAATGGTGTAGAATGTTTATAAGAACAATGTTCACTCCACATAACTGAGAAAATACCAATTTCAGTGAAATTAGGTTTTCTTCCTAATATGCTTATAACTTTTTGATACTCTTCATCCGTTAATCCCATATCTCTATATAAATGTTCAGTTTCGATTTCTTTAATACTCGGTTCTAAAAACTTAGACATGTTGTTCCCTCCAACTCTCGATCATAGATTGAAATAACTTAACACCGCTATCTGAGCCAAGTAATGTTTCCATAGCTCTCTCAGGATGTGGCATCATACCACAAACGTTACCTTCTATATTTGTAATCCCTGCTATATCTTTGTATGATCCATTTGTATTATCTTGGTACGTTAAAATAATTTTATTATGTTTTTTCAATTCTTCATACATTTCATC
>NZ_SPPK01000089.1 GCF_004569505.1 Dysgonomonas mossii | reverse complement strand
TATTGAATTAGTTTACTAAGTGTTAACGTCTCACCTAATTGATGGCTTAAATTTTGTAGTAAAGCTTCTTGAGAAAAAATATCTTCAATCTTATGATAAGTTTCCACATTATTGCTTACTTTTGATACAAGTGTTTTTCCAATCTCACCCGCTTCACCATTGGCACCGCGATACAATTTATTATTAATAATTAAGCCCGCACCAATACCTTTATGAATGCTAAGCGCTATAAGGTTATTAATCGATAAACTATGCTTAAAATTACGTTCATACAATGCAGAAAGATTTGCCTCATTTTCGATCATAACAGGAACTTGGGCAAATTCTTTTAGCATTTCTGTTATAGAAACCCCGTCTGTCTTGTGGAATGGTAAATAAATGACATTTTGATCATTATCAACGACACCATGTATAGATACAGAC
>NZ_SPPK01000088.1 GCF_004569505.1 Dysgonomonas mossii | reverse complement strand
AGCGAAGGCCGGTCCATCAGCGCGCGGGTGGCCGGCTCCTGCCGGCGCAGCCAGCGGCGCACACCGGTCATCACGCGCGCCAGCGGCTGCGCCACCCGCCCGGCCAGCGCCCCGGCAGACCCGGCACTCACAGGGCCACCGCCACCGCGGTAGCGGCGCCCCAGGCGCCCGTCAGCGCGGCCAGCAGACCCACGTCGCGGCGCTCGTTGCCGCCGCGCCAGCTCATGAGGGTGGTCAGAGCGAACGCGGCGAGCAGGGTGGCCATCACGGCCTCAATCATCGTCAGATCCATGGTGTCGGTCTTTCGTCCGGATCAGGCCGCGCTCAGGCGCCCTTGCCCGGCAGGGCGGGGGGCCGGGTGCCGTCGCCGCCACCGCCGTCCTTGCCGCGCGACGTCCAGAGCGAGGCCACGATCGAGCCAGCGA
>NZ_SPPK01000087.1 GCF_004569505.1 Dysgonomonas mossii | reverse complement strand
GTTTAAGATCGTGCGCGATGGCGGCAGGTTTTTCGCCGTGGCGCACGAACAGGCGGATCTTGCCTTCGCGGTCGAATACATAGGTGCCGGCCGTGTGGTCAACCGTGTAGCTGCTATCCGTTTCGCCCTCGACCTTGGCGTAATACACCTTGAATTCCTTGGCCACCCTGGCCGTCGCGGCCGCGTCGCCATACAGGCCGACGAAACGCTTGTCGAAGGCTGGCACGTACTGCGCCAGCAAGGCTTGCGTGTCGCGCTCGGGGTCGACGGTGACGAACAGCACTTGCACCTGGTCCGCCTGCGGGCCCATTGCCTGCATCACCTGCGCCATGTCGGCCATGGTGGTGGGGCATACATCCGGGCATTGCGTGTAGCCGAAGAACATCAGCACCAGCTTGCCCTTGTAGTCGGCCAGGGTGCGCGGG
>NZ_SPPK01000086.1 GCF_004569505.1 Dysgonomonas mossii | reverse complement strand
CGAGAAACGCGGCCCCTTCCTCATCCCCTGGTTGGGCGAAAGCGAGGCGCCGCGGCGCGCCGATCTCCCGAAGAAATCACTCCTGCGCGTCCAGGCCCATCAGCTGAAAACTCGTCCGCAGGTCGTTCGACATCGGGATGTCGAGGCGCTCGCCGTTGGGCAGGCGCTTCAGGAACCAGCGCTCGTAGGTACAGCGCAACGCGCGTGATTCGGCCAGCCTTGTGAAGGTTTGGGCCACGACCCCGGCGAACTCGGGATCGTCCTTGCGGAACATGATGCCGTAGGGCTCGTAGGAGAGCTTGTCGGGCAGGACCGTGTAGCTCGCCCCGTCCTGGCCGTCGGTGGCGATCAGGCCGTAGAGCAGCACGTCGTCGGTGGCGAAGGCGTCAGCCTGGCCGGCCTTCACCAGGGCGTAAGCTGTCTCTT
>NZ_SPPK01000085.1 GCF_004569505.1 Dysgonomonas mossii | reverse complement strand
GTATACCGTCTCCATAACCGATATCAACTACTGCAAGGTTACAATCTTTATCTGCTGTATATTGGAAACTATAACCACAAGTTTCGCCTTGTTTAATAGGGCGTACTTGAATCACATTCGCAGTAACAGTAAAATTTTGATGAGTAGTTGAAGTAGGGAGACTACTATAAGGTCTTGAACCATATAGAATAATACCTAATCGCGCATGTGTATGTTGATCAAGCAAGCCATCTTCTCTTACAAAACTCGCACTATTCTGAGCATGAATAAATTTAAACGTATAACCTAAACTTAGGATTTCGTCTAAACAACTTAACCAAGCTGCTCGTTCTATTTCATACTCATCACCACCAAATTCATCTGCGTATCCGAAATGCGTCCATATTCCTTCTATTTTAGCTTGTTCATCGTAGGGTAGGTTAGTAT
>NZ_SPPK01000084.1 GCF_004569505.1 Dysgonomonas mossii | reverse complement strand
ATCCGGCACCGTCTCGTCGATGGCTCGTTCCAAGGCCGATGCGTTCGGCGGCAGGATGTGGCGGCGCACGGTCGCGATGGCAGTCACGCGACGCCCCCATCGACGATGCGCAGCGCGCCGAGCACCGGGTATTCGTCGGCCTGCAGCGCGGTTTCCTCCGGCGGTGCGGCCGGGTCTGGGAAGGTGACGGATGCGACGCCGGCGACGTGAAGCCGCGCCGTGATCCAGCTGCGCGGCACCGCACGCCCGAGGCGGGCGAAGTCCGCCAGGGCGGGGCCAATGGCTGCACGGAGCTGGTCGAGGATGTCGAGCGGGGCGGATGCCTCGCGCACGATGCGGGCGGTGACGTCGATGGAACGCGGGCGGGCCACTGCGACGGTGACGGCCACGCCCAGGGGGCGCGCTGCCGGCGCGTGCAGTGCATCGC
>NZ_SPPK01000083.1 GCF_004569505.1 Dysgonomonas mossii | reverse complement strand
ACGCACGAGGAATACCGGGAGGTGTTCGCCGCGGCGAACGCCCGAATCCGGCTGCTGATGGAACTCACCTACCGGACTCTCCAGCGGCCCGAAAGCGACATCATCAATTGGACTGCGGCCATTGCCGCCCGCGACCCGCACACGGGCTCGCGGATCTTGGAGTTCGTGCAGGCCAAGACCGGCAAGCGGGTTCGGATCGCCATGACCGAGCAGATTGAGCTGCTCCTACTGCGGGCGGTGGGGGCAAATCCGAAGCCGGAGCAGCCGCTCGTCCGCACCCTGAAAGGCGAGGCTTACACGTACTCCGGCATCCTGAGCATGCTCTCCCGCACGATCGCCAAGGCGAATGAGGCGCGCGCCCGGAAAGGCCTGTCGGCCATCGCGCCGTTCGGATTCCGGGACTTGAAGGGCAAGGGCGCCACGGATATG
>NZ_SPPK01000082.1 GCF_004569505.1 Dysgonomonas mossii | reverse complement strand
GGTGTAGAAGGTTCTTTTAAACCACTGTTTGGAACATCTTTTTGTTTTCTCATTCCAAATATAGCAGAAGGCACTTCTGAAGCGTGAAACTTAGGTTGATTTAAAGAAGATAATCTTCGATTGAAAGCATCGTCTTCTTTATCATGAACAGATTTCTTTTTGAAAACTGAAGAATATTGTTCAGTGCTAGAAGGTCTTGTTAAACGTTTGTTCTCATAAACACCCTTGTCTTTTTTAGGTTGTGGTTCAGAGGGTGCTTCTTCTCCGTCATGACTTCTTCTGCGACGCCTTCTTCTATTTGTTGGATATGACGCTTCATTTTCATTGTAAAATCGCTCATCATAGTAGTTATATTCTTGTTGTGAATCATGCTCTTGATCAGAATTTTGTTCAGTCTCTGTTTCAGTTTCAGCGTCAACATCCATATCT
>NZ_SPPK01000081.1 GCF_004569505.1 Dysgonomonas mossii | reverse complement strand
AATATTCACTCCTTATTCAAAATATCTCTCACTCTTTCTAAAATATCTGGGTAGCTTTCGCCACCCTTATCCTTACAGGTCACTTTCTTTAATGAATCGTCCATCTTTTGTTGTTACTCCCGTTCTTCCTTTAATTTCATCGTAAGCAGTGTTTAGACACTCGTGTAAGTCCATTCCGTTCTGTTGAGCAAGAATGATAAGTGTTACAACTACATCGCCTATACCGTCCCTTAATAAGTCTTTGTCGTTTCTACATAAAGCACTTGCTACCTCGCCTAATTCTTCAGCACTCTTAGCAAATTGACTAAAGCTGTTACCTTGATCTAAATTTTTATCTTTACCCCATTGCTCTACTTGTTTGATTAAGTTATTCATTTTAGTTTTTTTCTCCGTTTTTTCTTTTCTTATTTCTTTTACCATATGTTCTAT
>NZ_SPPK01000080.1 GCF_004569505.1 Dysgonomonas mossii | reverse complement strand
GAGCTGGACGGCGTGCATTTCGCGATGGAGTTCCTGCCCCAGCAGAACAAGGTGAACGCGGGCGACAAGCTCAAGGGCCAGCTGCGCGCGGATGGCAAGCACGTCATCGTGATCGGCGGCGGCGACACCGGCAGCGACTGCGTGGGCACGAGCAACCGCCACGGCGCCGCGAGCGTGACGCAGTTCGAGCTGATGCCCCAGCCGCCCGAGGTGGAGAACCGCCCGCTGACCTGGCCCTACTGGCCCTACAAGCTGCGCACCAGCTCCAGCCACGAAGAGGGCTGCGAGCGCGAGTTCGCCATCGCCACGAAGGAATGCATCGGCGAGAAGGGCAAGGTCACGGGCCTGAAGACGGTGCGCGTGGAGTGGAAGGACGGCAAGATGGTCGAAGTGGCCGGCTCCGAGCAGACGCTCAAGGCCGACCTCGTGC
>NZ_SPPK01000079.1 GCF_004569505.1 Dysgonomonas mossii | reverse complement strand
GTCCTGCAGGCGCACGTTGGTGGCGGCCACCACGCGCACGTCCACGGGCACGCTCCTGCGGGCCCCCAGCCGCACCACTTCGCGCTCCTGCAGCACCCGCAGCAGCTTGACCTGCAGGGCCGGCGGCATGTCGCCGATTTCGTCGAGCAGCAGCGTGCCGCCGTCGGCCGCCTGGAAAAGGCCCTTGTGGTTGCTGTGCGCGTCGGTGAAGGCGCCCTTCATGTGGCCGAACAGTTCGGACTCCAGCAGGGCCTCGGGAATGGCGCCGCAGTTCACGGCCACGAACGGCCGCGCCGCGCGCGGGCTGGCGCGGTGGATGGCCCGGGCCAGCAGCTCCTTGCCGCTGCCGCTGTCGCCCAGCAGCAGCACGCTGGCGTCCGACTGCGCGACCATGTGGGCCTCGGCCAGCAGGTCGGCCATGCGGTTGGAG
>NZ_SPPK01000078.1 GCF_004569505.1 Dysgonomonas mossii | reverse complement strand
AAGTTCTAGTTCAGCTGTACGTGCTGCAATATTTTTTTCTAAGGCACTTGCCTCATCGACTAAACCTTGGATTCTTTTTTCAATCTCCTCTAGTCTTTCACTGCTACTCGAAAGGAGTTTCTCTCCATCCTCGCGAAGAGAAACACGGAGCGCATCGACCATCTTGGGAAGCAGCTCTGCGATAACTAGCGCGTCTCGGTTGGCGGCAGTTACTTTCTCTGCTGCTGTCTCAATTTGATCCGCCAGTTGGCCCACGTCGCGCATCGCGGCGGACAGCGCAGTGGGCCAAGCGCGCCGAAAATCATCAGCGCGCAGGCCCTCATCCATTTTCTTGGCCTTCGAAGAGGGGGATTGATTCGAAAACCTTTTTGATATTGCGCGAAGCAAAGCGGCTCAGATCGTAAAGAACGATCTCTTGCCCAAGTTTGGCA
>NZ_SPPK01000077.1 GCF_004569505.1 Dysgonomonas mossii | reverse complement strand
ACCAAAAACCCTCCAACCCGCTTCTATTTCCAGCGGTTGGAGGGTTTATTTTAAATCAAATTTGTACCTACTCTATTCTATTTCTATTTCAAATCTGGCCAATATCCTTTGTTTGCTTCTATCAGATCATCTAATATATCTTTAGCAACTTTAGCGCTTGGTATTGTTCGCGATAAAGTAAGTGCTTGCCATAATTTTTGATAAGATTGTTCTTCGTATGCTTCTACTGTAAGTTTTTCTACGCCTACTTGTTGTTCCATTAAACTTTTCTGGAATCTAGGAATCTCACCTACTGATAATGGTTCTGGTCCTTCGCTACCCACTAAACATGGTATTTCAACCATTGCTGTAGGTTCAAAGTTTGATATTGCGCCTTTATTCTCTACAATCATTAACATTCTTTCTTTCGTATTGAATGCGATTGCTCTAGCG
>NZ_SPPK01000076.1 GCF_004569505.1 Dysgonomonas mossii | reverse complement strand
GTGCAGATGATCGAGGATCACTACTCCGCCTACATCGTCGAGGCGACGGAAGAGATCGCCCGTCGCGCCGTCACACCGCTGGCGCCGAGCGCAGTTGCTACGCTGAAGCCTGTTGACGGAGCCGCAGCGTGACGGAGCGGCAGCGCGCCAAGAAGAAGTGGACGAAGGCTGGCAAGCTCCGCGGCCGTCCCGCTGGGAGCCGATCCTACGATCCGGAAACGAGTCGCTCTGGCGATCCCCCGGTTCGAGAGCCCGAGAGACGCGGGCGCCCGCCTGTGGCGCTGAAGCCGATGATCTTGCGCCTCATCCAGATGGAGACCGGCTTCCGCAAAGCCAATTTCGCGAAGCATCTGGCCAAAGAGGCCGTAGGGAATGAGATCAAGGAAGAGACTGTAAAGCGGCGGCTTCGCCGAGACCGCAGCGAGGCACGCAAG
>NZ_SPPK01000075.1 GCF_004569505.1 Dysgonomonas mossii | reverse complement strand
GTAAGCGAGCGCCTGGCCGCACCAGTTCGGCGTGTACAGTTCCAGGTTCAGGTTGACGCCCGAGTCATTGGCCACCTCGCGCTCGGCAAAGCCGCGCACGGACGCGGCGCCACCGGCGCCGAACTGCTCGCCCGGCACCAGCGCGTCCGGGGTAACTTGCGCGTTGACCAGCGCGCGCCATTGCCAGTCGTCGGCCAGCACGCGCCCCGTGCTGGCACTCAGGCGCACGGTGTTGTAGGCCGCCTTGGCATGCGCGCGCACGCGGTCGAAATCGGCTTGCGCGCCGTGCTTGCCACCGGGAATGTTATGCGCGAACGTGACGGCCACGCTGGTCTCGCCCGCGGGCACAGTCCAGTTGCCGATGTAGCTGACGCTGAGCGGATGCACGCTGACGTCGGCGCCCAGTTCCATGCCGAACAACTGCACGCTGTTGCGG
>NZ_SPPK01000074.1 GCF_004569505.1 Dysgonomonas mossii | reverse complement strand
AGATCGTGCTGAACGACCACCGCGCCCTGCCGGGCTGGAACGGCGAGGGTACCGAGGCCGAAGGCTACCTGCTGGGCCTGCTGATCGGCGACGGCACCTTGAAGGCCGACAAGGCGGTGATCTCCGTCTGGCTTGCGGAAGAGAACGATGCGCTGCTCGTCGCCAATGGCGCGCCCGCGCCCTCCAGCGGCGCGCACGGCATCCTGAGGGCCGCCGAGGCTGCCGCAGCGACGCTGTCGCACCGGGCGGATTTCCGCGGATTCCAGCGCACGGTGGCGCGCAGCGGCGGGGCCTGCGCGGAGCGGCGCATGGCCAGCGGCGCCGTGCGTGCGCTGGCGCTGCGCATGGGCATGCGCCCCGGCGCGAAAGTCATCACCCCCGCCATGGAGCGCGCATCGTCCGCGTTCTCGGTGGGCCTGCTGCGCGGCCTGTTCGATAC
>NZ_SPPK01000073.1 GCF_004569505.1 Dysgonomonas mossii | reverse complement strand
CCTCGGCACCCCGGGCTCTGCGCAAGAGCCACGCTCCCAGCAGACGTCCGGGGTGGCGGCCTTCCGTCCCCGCCTCACGCTGCGCACGCTGGGCCGTGGCGACGGGTTGCTGGGCATGCGCGCGCAAGGCGCCATCGGCCCGCGCGGCGGGCAGGTCACGCTGGCGCAGGTGGACTGGACCTACCAGCTGGACGATGGCACCCTCTGGAGCGCGCCCGCGCCCACCAGCGTCTTGAACACCCGCGCTCCCGCGCGCGTCGCCGTACCGGGCATGGCGGATGGCTGGCTGCACCGCGACGTGCGTGCCGAGGCGGATGCGGTCGACCTGCTGCGCGATACCGGCCTCGTGCCCATAGCGGCGGACCGCCTGCAGTGGCGCGCTCCGGGCGACGGCGCGGGCCTGATCGGCCACGCGCTCGCCGATGCGCCCTCCGGGCAG
>NZ_SPPK01000072.1 GCF_004569505.1 Dysgonomonas mossii | reverse complement strand
GGCACTGCCGCCGCTGGATACCGACTTCATCGCCCACGTGGCCGGGCGGGTGGAAGCCCAGCGGCCGGACCTGGTCCCCGTGGACCGGGCTGCACTGCAAGCGGCATTCGCCGCCTTCGGCCACCGGCCACAGTTCTTCATGGCGGCGATGGGCGCCGTGCTCAGCCCTCTGTCGGACCACAGCGGCCGTTTCGAGCCGGCGCTGCAACAGGCCGCCGAGGACCAGCAGGCGCAGGACGAAGCGCAGATGGAGTCCGACTACCTGGGCCTCAAGCCGATCGAACAGGCGGTGCTGTGGCGCATGCTGGCGCAGGGGCCGCGCTTCCGCCCCTACGATGCAGAAGCCCTGCGCTTCTACCGCGAGAAGCTGGACCGCCCGGTGAGCGTTCAGCAGGCGCAGAAGGCGCTGGAATCGCTGCGGCAGCGCACACCGGCCCTGGTA
>NZ_SPPK01000071.1 GCF_004569505.1 Dysgonomonas mossii | reverse complement strand
GGTTCAGGTCGGTACGCTCGGACTGGATCACGCCCTTGCTGTCGACCATGTAGATGTTTTCCAGCTTGGCGCCCATGCTGACGATCAGCTTCATGCACGAGATGGCCGCAGCACCGGCGCCCAGGCAGACGATCTTGGCGTCAGCCAGGGTTTTGCCAGCGATTTCCAGGGCGTTGATCATGCCGGCCGCAGTAACGATCGCGGTGCCGTGCTGGTCATCGTGGAAGACGGGAATGTTCAGGCGCTTGCGCAGCTCGCGCTCCACGTAGAAGCACTCGGGCGCCTTGATGTCTTCGAGGTTGATCGCGCCGAAGGTGGGCTCCAGGGCGGCGATGACCTCGACCAGCTTGGCCGGGTCCTTCTCGTTGATCTCGATGTCGAACACGTCGACGCCGGCGAACTTCTTGAAGAGGACGCCCTTGCCCTCCATGACGGGCTTGGAGG
>NZ_SPPK01000070.1 GCF_004569505.1 Dysgonomonas mossii | reverse complement strand
TCTTTTATGGAGAGTTTGATCCTGGCTCAGGATGAACGCTGGCGGCGTGCCTAATACATGCAAGTCGAGCGAACAGATGAGAAGCTTGCTTCTCTGATGTTAGCGGCGGACGGGTGAGTAACACGTGGGTAACCTACCTATAAGACTGGGATAACTCCGGGAAACCGGGGCTAATACCGGATAATATATTGAACCGCATGGTTCAATGTTGAAAGACGGTTTCGGCTGTCACTTATAGATGGACCCGCGCCGTATTAGCTAGTTGGTAAGGTAACGGCTTACCAAGGCAACGATACGTAGCCGACCTGAGAGGGTGATCGGCCACACTGGAACTGAGACACGGTCCAGACTCCTACGGGAGGCAGCAGTAGGGAATCTTCCGCAATGGGCGAAAGCCTGACGGAGCAACGCCGCGTGAGTGATGAAGGTCTTAGGATCGTAAAAC
>NZ_SPPK01000069.1 GCF_004569505.1 Dysgonomonas mossii | reverse complement strand
GAGAAGGACCCCTCGGTGCGCCGGGTCTTCGAGATCGCGATGTTCCGCGTGCAATACGTGGGCGAGATCTCCGCCGTGCGCGACCGCCACCTGGAGGCCAGCCTGGAGTTCCGCCAGCAGTTCGCCAACGAGATCACGCTCGCCGCGCAGGACCAGGGGCTCGCGCTGTCCTGCTCGGCCGAGGTCGCCGCCACCGGCCTGCAGGCGCTGTTCGACGGCCTGATGCAGGTGTGGATGCTGGGGGATGCCACCTTCGGCCTCGCGGAGACCGGCCGCGCCGCGGTGGACGCCTACCTGCGCGGGCTGGGGTTCGACGTGGCGGAGGGGGTCGATCCGCTCGTCGCGGGCATCCCGTGGCAGATTTGCCAGTCGCGCCGCAACGCCGTGCCATAATCCGCCCCTGGGCCGCAAGGGCCCGCGTGCGGCTGTAGCTCAGTGGATAGAGT
>NZ_SPPK01000068.1 GCF_004569505.1 Dysgonomonas mossii | reverse complement strand
CCGCGACGAACGCCACCATGACCTTGTCGCTGCGCACCTGGTCTTCCAGGCGGCGCAGCTTCTCCTGGATGGCGGCATCCATCAGGGCATGCGAGGACATCCATTCGCCCAGCTGCTTCAACTGGAGCGCGAACGCGCGCCGCCAGGCGCCATGCTGGTCGAATTGCTCGTTGAAAGAAGGTCCCACGGTGCTCCTGGAGATGGATGCTGCATCCCGGCTGCGCCGGCAAGGTCAAAATATATCAGCACCCCGGCCGGCATTGCCTCCGTAGATCAGGGCTTCTGGCACTGGATGCAATAGTACGTGCTGCGCTGGCCCTGCCGGATCGCGCGGATCGGCGTGCCGCAGGTGCGGCACGGCAGGCCCTCGCGGCCGTAGACGTGCGCCTCCAGCTGGAAATGCCCGGCGTTGCCGTCCACCCCTGCGAAGTCCCGCAGCGTACTGC
>NZ_SPPK01000067.1 GCF_004569505.1 Dysgonomonas mossii | reverse complement strand
ATAGGTGACCTTGCCGGGTTCGGCGCGCGCGGCGGCCACCACGTCGGCCAGGGTCTTGAAGCGCGAATTGGCGCTGGTGGCGATGATCACCGGGGTGTAGGCCACGTGCGCGATGGCCACGAGGTCTCTGGTCGGGTCCCAGGGCAGGTTCTTGTAGAGGTAGGGCGCGACGACGAGGTTGTCCTTCTGGCCCATGACGAGGTCGTAGCCCGTGGGCGCGGCCTTGACGGTCTCGGTGATGCCGATGGTGCCTCCGGCGCCGGCGCGGTTGTCGGGCACCACCGTCCAGTGCAGGGTCTCGGTGAGCTTGGTCGCGACGAGGCGCGAGAGGATGTCGGTGCCGCCGCCGGGCGGGAAGGGCACGATGAGCCGCACGGGCTTGGCGGGGTAGGCATTGCCGGGGGGCGCGGCGGACGGGGCCGTCTGGGCCCTGTATCTTATACACATCTG
>NZ_SPPK01000066.1 GCF_004569505.1 Dysgonomonas mossii | reverse complement strand
ACATGGGGGTCACTCGGTGCGGAACGGGGCCGGGAAGCGGCCGGAAGGAAGGGCGGCGGGCGGGCCAGGCAGGAACGGCCCACCGCGCGCGACGGGGTCTGCGCCGCGGCGCCAGGGGGTCAGAGCGTTTCCACGGTGTGGTGCATGTTCGTGTAGATGCACAGCTCGCCCGCGATGGCGAGCGACTTGCGCACGATCTCCTCGGCGGACAGTTCGGTGTGGTTCAGCAGCGCCTTGGCGGCCGAATGCGCATAGGCGCCGCCGGAGCCGATCGCGACGATGCCCTGCTCGGGCTCCAGCACGTCGCCGTTGCCGGTGATGATGAGCGAGGCGCTGCCATCCGCCACGGCCAGCATGGCCTCCAGGCGGCGCAGCACGCGGTCGGTGCGCCAGTCCTTGGTGAGCTCGATGGCGGCGCGCGTCAGGTGGCCCTGGTGCTTCTCCAGCTTGGCC
>NZ_SPPK01000065.1 GCF_004569505.1 Dysgonomonas mossii | reverse complement strand
CTGGCAGGCGTCGGCCTGCGTGCACGCCGCCTGCAGCCACCTGCCCTTCCAGCAGGGCCGGGCGACGGCGTTCTCGCGCACCGCCATTGCCGTGGCACTGCTGCAGTGGGCCCTGCTGGCGCTGCCGGCCTGGTGGCCGGGCGCGCCGATCGCGGCGGTGGCGCACGCCTGGTGCCTGGGCGCGGCATCGGCCGCGGCACTGCTCGCCTGGGCCCTGTGGATGGCGGGTTTGGGCAAACGGGGCGGCCAAACTTAAAATCCCCCCTTTTTGTCCGTTCCGTCTTTTCTCCCACCGCGCCTGCCTGCGGACCTCCATGTCTGAAAACCAACCTACCTCCCCGGCCCCTTCCCTCGACGACAACCAACTCATCGCCGAGCGCCGCGAAAAACTCGAGGCCCTGCGGGAGGCCCAGGCACAGGGCAGGGGCGTGGCGTTCCCCAACGACTTCCAGCC
>NZ_SPPK01000064.1 GCF_004569505.1 Dysgonomonas mossii | reverse complement strand
GCGTGCGGTTCCTGAACCAAGATATCATCGATCTGTACGCCCGCGTGCCGGTCGGCCGCGGGCGGTGGTGCTGGCGGCAAGCGGTTCTGCGGCGAGCTAGCTCACCTCCACCTGCACCACCCCCGGCACGGTCCGGAGCAGGCCGGCGAGCTGGGGGGAGGCCTGGAATTTGCCCGGCAGCCGGATCTCGACCTCGCGGCCGCCGCCGTCGAGCTTGAGGATCAGCGAGACCTCGCTCTCCCCGCGCATCGACAGCCGCTGCTGCACCGGCGCGACCCCGCGCGGGTCGCTCAGATGGATGCGGATGCCCTTCTGGTGGCGGGCGACCGCGTGGTCGAGGGGTTCCGCGGTCAGGATCCGGGCGCGCACGTCCTCGCCCTCCAGGTTAGCCTGAAGCTGGAGCACCAGGGGCCGGCCCGGTTCGAGGATGTCGCGGTACTGGCCGAGCCCTTCG
>NZ_SPPK01000063.1 GCF_004569505.1 Dysgonomonas mossii | reverse complement strand
CATTATAGAGATACCATCAATAAACGCGGTAATAAAAAGGCGAGACGCTTATTATTTTTGGTAATAATGAATATTATTCGTGGACAACATCGTTATAATAATCATATTGTAGATTATTACTATAAATTAAGAAAGCAGCCTAATGAGAAATCTCATAAGACTGCTGTTGTCGCATGTATTAATCGACTATTAAAAACATTTCATTATTTAATAATGAAACATAAACTATACGATTACGAAATGTCCCCACATTAAATCGTATAATCACATATAGTCTAACACCTTATTCAAAAAAATAAAATTGGACGGTCTTATTAAGTGATGACTATTTTAAACTTAAGCACTTGACTAATCGTAGGAAAGAGGTTGAAACAATTAATTTGTTTCAACCTCTTGATTATTAATAATTATTTACCTAAGTTACCAAATTTCATAACATCACGAGCGATTACAACT
>NZ_SPPK01000062.1 GCF_004569505.1 Dysgonomonas mossii | reverse complement strand
GGAAGGCAAGCGCCTCTCTGCCATGCTGCAGGACCGGGTGCGGCAGTTGCGCGCGCTGGCGCAGCAGGCGGGCCCGCTCGTGCCCCAGCTGGTGGACCAGCAGCGCCAGCGCTTCCTGGAGCGCTGGAAGGAAGCGATGGCCCTCACCGAAGGCGCCACCCTCCCGGAAGCGGCCCAGGACCGCGCCCTGAGCGAAGCCACCGCGTTCGCCATCCGCATCGACGTCGCGGAAGAAATCACGCGGCTCGCCTCCCACCTCGACGAGATCGAGCGCCTGCTCAAGAAGGGCGGAGAGATCGGCAAGCGGCTGGATTTCCTCATCCAGGAACTCCACCGCGAGGCCAATACGCTCGGCTCGAAGTCCGCCGCCATGGAGCTGACGCGCATCAGCGTCGACATGAAGGTGCTCATCGAGCAGATGCGCGAGCAGGTACAGAACGTCGAGTGAGCGATAATC
>NZ_SPPK01000061.1 GCF_004569505.1 Dysgonomonas mossii | reverse complement strand
GGCCTCGGGCGAGGAGGGGCAGCGCACGCTGCAGTTCTTCGCCGACCGCGTGGAAGGCAACCTGCTGGCAGCCCACCAGGAAATCCAGAAGCTCGCGCTGCTGCATCCGCCCGGAGAGCTTTCCTGGAGCCAGGTCGAGGCCGCCGTGCTCAACGTGGCGCGCTACGACGTGTTCAAGCTCTCCGAGGCGGTGCTCTCCGGCCAGGTGGCGCGCATGCAGGCCTGCCTCGATGGTCCGCGCGCCAGCATCGGCACCGCGACGGGCGGCACGGGCGCCACGCCGCGCCAGAGTTCCTCGCCCGTCGTGGCCTGGGGCGCGAATCGCCTCGACGTCTTCGTGCTGGGCACGGACCGCGCGCTGTATCACAAAGCCTGGAATGGTTCGGCCTGGGCGCCATCGGTGACCGGCTACGAAGGGCAGGGTGGCATTGGCACCAGTGCGCCACAGGTGGTCTCGTG
>NZ_SPPK01000060.1 GCF_004569505.1 Dysgonomonas mossii | reverse complement strand
CCACCGCGGCATCCAGCGGCACCGATCTCAACGGCCGCGCCGCGCAGTTCGCCGCGCGCCACGTGCGCGACAACCTCGCGGCCTTCGTGGCGGGCCTGGACCACTGCGGCGCGGGCGCGGTGCAGTTCGAGAACGGCCGGATCACTTCGCCGAAGCGTTCGCACGCCTGGCGCGACGTGGTGCAGGCCGCCTATGCCAACCGCATCCAGCTCTGGAGCGACGGCTTCTACCGCACGCCCAAGATCCATTACGACAAGACCACGCTCACCGGACGCCCGTTCTACTACTTCGCCTACGGCGCGGCCTGCACCGAGGTGGCGATCGACACGCTCACCGGCGAGAGCCGCGTGCTCGCCGTGGACATCCTCCACGACGCGGGCCGCAGCATCAATCCCGCCATCGACATCGGCCAGATCGAGGGCGGCTTCGTGCAGGGCATGGGCTGGCTCACCACCGAACAG
>NZ_SPPK01000059.1 GCF_004569505.1 Dysgonomonas mossii | reverse complement strand
CATGGATGGTGCCGAATTCAGGCACTGGGCGGAGAGCCGTCCAGACGAGGAGCGCTGGGAGCTGCTCGATGGCGACCCCGTGCTCATGGCGCCCCCGCGCGAGGCCCATCAACGCATCGTCATGAATCTCGCTGGGCGCCTGGACGCGCTCGCCGAGCCGAGGGGCTGCCGTGCCATGCCGGGCCTCGGCATTCTGAGCGCGGCGCAGGACGACTTCGTGCCGATCCCCGACGTGGTCGTGCGCTGCGGGCCGCCGCTGCCGGACGGATACGCCGAAGACCCGCTGCTGGTGGCCGAGGTGCTGTCGCCCTCGACCATGAGCCTGGACCGGGGCCGCAAGATCGATTTCTACCGGACGGTGCCGAGCCTGCAGGTCCTGCTGATCGTCTATTCCGACGAGGTCCGGGTCGAGGTCTGGCGGCGCCGGGGCGACGATTGGAGCGTGCAGGCGCTGGGTCCCGA
>NZ_SPPK01000058.1 GCF_004569505.1 Dysgonomonas mossii | reverse complement strand
GACACAGAAACATCACTTCCATGCATGTTCTCGGCGATTGGAAGGCGAGACTACGATGAGGCCCGAATTCGCTCGTCCGAGTCGCTGCTTCACGTCTTGGCTCGTGCCGGCATTGCGGTGCATTGGAAGGACAACCAGTCAGGCTGCAAGGGCGTCTGTGATGACCTCAGCGTGATTCCTGTGGATCCGCCGGCCGCTGCGGGCCTGTGCTCAGAGGGTAGGTGCCTTGACGAAGCACTCCTGCATGGGTTGGAGTCCGTCGCAGAAGCCTCCGAGACCACTACGGTAGTAGTCCTGCACATGCTTGGTAACCATGGACCCGCCTATTTCAAGCGCTACCCTGCAGCTTTCAGGCGCTTTGAACCCACCTGTGACACGGGCGAGCTGCGCAAGTGCGATCGTCAGAGCATAGTGAATGCCTATGACAATGCAGTGCTCTACACCGACCATGTTCTGGGGCAGGC
>NZ_SPPK01000057.1 GCF_004569505.1 Dysgonomonas mossii | reverse complement strand
GATTAATGAAGCAGAAAATCCAATAAAGAGCGTCTAATTGGATTATTGAAATAGAAAATCCAACAAGGGTGCGTCTAATTGGATTATTGAAATAGAAAATCCAATAAAGGTAGAATATGTCCATATAATTGTGTAATAAAAAAAGAGCCAAATATAGCTCACTTTAGTACAATGTAATCGACTAAGAAAATATTGTAGAGGTGACCTATATATGACTCAGTTAAATATTAACGTAGACTTTGAAGAATTGGCAAGTGCTATTTTAGAAAGTAATTTAAATACTGCTATGAAAAGTATAGCTGTAACTGTATTAAATGCTTATATGGAAATGGAAAGAGATCAGTTTGTGAACGCTGATTTCAAACAAAAGCATCCTGAAAGGATTGCACAACGAAATGGCTACTATGAACGTGATTTTATGATTTCAGTCGGAACACTTCATTTAAAAGTACCTAGAACGCGTG
>NZ_SPPK01000056.1 GCF_004569505.1 Dysgonomonas mossii | reverse complement strand
TGCCATTCGGATCAGACTCATCTTTATTCGGAATACCATCTTTATCAGCGTCTTCGTCGCCATCAGGTGTGCCATTACCATCAGAATCAGGATTTGTAGGATCAGTACCTGCAGCTTCTTCATCTTTATTATTCACACCATCACCATCAATATCTGGGTCTTGATTATCCGGTGTACCGTCTCCATCTGTATCTTTCGGTGTTGTGATGTCTGGCTTACCATCTTTGTCTTTATCCGTAACAGTTGTACCGTTTGGATCAGATTCATCTTTGTTTGGAATACCATCTTTGTCGGCATCTTCGTCACCATCAGGTGTTCCGTTACCATCAGAATCAGGGTTTGTAGGATCAGTGCCTGCGGCTTCTTCATCTTTGTTGTTTACGCCATCCCCGTCGATGTCTGGATCTTGGTTATCCGGTGTACCATCTCCATCTGTATCTTTCGGTGTTGTGATATCTGGCTTAC
>NZ_SPPK01000055.1 GCF_004569505.1 Dysgonomonas mossii | reverse complement strand
CAGATGTGCATAAGAGACAGGTGCCCATCGGCACCGTGCCGATCTACCAGGCGCTGGAGAAGGTGGGCGGCATCGCCGAGGACCTGACCTGGGCGATCTTCCGCGACACGCTGATCGAGCAGGCCGAGCAGGGCGTGGACTACTTCACCATCCATGCCGGCGTGCGCCTGGCCTTCATCCACCTGACGGCCGGGCGGCGCACGGGCATCGTCTCGCGCGGCGGCTCCATCATGGCCAAGTGGTGCATGGCGCACCACAAGGAGAGCTTCCTCCACGAGCATTTCGAGGACATCTGCGACATCATGAAGGCGTACGACGTGTCCTTCAGCCTGGGCGACGGCTTGCGGCCCGGCTGCGCGAGCGACGCCAACGACGAGGCCCAGTTCGCCGAGCTGCGCACGCTGGGCGAGCTCACGCAGGTCGCCTGGAAGCACGACGTGCAGACCATGATCGAAGGCCCCGGCCA
>NZ_SPPK01000054.1 GCF_004569505.1 Dysgonomonas mossii | reverse complement strand
CTCGGCTGGAAGCCCGCGGAAACCTTCGAGACCGGCATCCGCAAGACGGTGGAGTGGTATCTCGCCCATGCCGACTGGGTGGGCGCCGTGACCAGCGGCGCCTACCGCGACTGGATCGACCGCCAGTACCGCACGCCCGCCACGGAGGCTGCCGCCGCATGAACATCCTTCTCTTCGGCAAGGGCGGGCAGGTCGGCTGGGAACTGCAGCGCAGCCTGTCCGTGCTGGGCACGGTGACGGCCCTGGATTTCGACAGCACGGAGCACTGTGGAGACTTCTCCCGGCCGCAGTCCGTCGCGGACACCGTGCGCGCCCTGCGGCCCGACGTCATCGTGAACGCCGCCGCCCACACCGCGGTGGACAAGGCCGAGAGCGAGCCGGAATTCGCGCGCACCCTCAACGCCACCACGCCGGGCCTGCTGGCCGAAGAGGCCGCCCGCCTGGGGGCCCTGCTGGTGCACTACAGCAC
>NZ_SPPK01000053.1 GCF_004569505.1 Dysgonomonas mossii | reverse complement strand
GCGCTGCCCGCGCAGGACCTCGATGATGTCCTGCGCGCCACGGCAGTCACCGAGGTCTGGGGGGTTGGGCATCGCATAGGCGCTCAACTGGTTGAAGCAGGTGTGCACAACGTGCTGGACTTGGCACGCATGGATGCAGCCACTGCGCGCCGTCGCTGGTCTGTCGTTCTTGAACGCACCGTTCGCGAGCTTCAAGGCACGCCGTGCATTCAGCTCGAAAACGCTCCGCTACCGAGGAAGCAAATCGCATGCACTCGTTCGTTTGGCGAGCCCATTTCGTTGCTGCCGCCGCTGCTGCAAGCAGTCAGTGAGTTTGCCAGCCGTGCTGCTGAAAAGCTTCGAGAACAAGGAAGTCTTGCTGGCCAACTATTGGTTTTCGCGCACACATCCCCCTTCAGGCATGGCCCTCGATTCGCACGGTCTGCAGTGATGCCCCTCAGAAGGCCTACAGCAGACACGCATGCCCTGGT
>NZ_SPPK01000052.1 GCF_004569505.1 Dysgonomonas mossii | reverse complement strand
CCCTGCGCCTCGGTGGCCGTGTCGTCGTCCGGCTCGGCCGGGGCGGGGTAGAGGTCTTCGACCGGCGTGCCGAGCACGTCCTCGCGGCACAGCCCGGTCATGCGCTCGAACGCGGGGTTGGCGTCCACCACATGGTGGTCGGAATCCAGGATCAGCACCGCCTCGTAGCTGTGCTCGAACACGCTGGCGGCGATGCCCAGGCGCATCTCGGCCTCCTTGATGCCGCGCAGATCGGTCAGGAAGCCCACGAACAGCGGGCCGTCTGGCGTGTCCGCGCGGCCGATGGCCAGCCGCAGGGGCACGGCGCTGCCGTCGCGGTGCAGGCCGGCCACCTCGCGGCCCGTGCCGATGATGCGGGCCTCGCCGGTGGCCAGGTAGCGCTGCAGGTAGCCGTCGTGCGCCGGGGCGTGCGGCGCGGGCATCAGCATGCGGACGTTGCGGCCGAGCACCTCGGCGGCCGGGTAGCCGAAGA
>NZ_SPPK01000051.1 GCF_004569505.1 Dysgonomonas mossii | reverse complement strand
CTGCTGCTGTGCGAGACGAAGCTCGAAGAGGCCGGCGAGGTGGAACTGGTCGCCACCGCGCGCGACAAGGACGGCAACCAGTCCGAGGCGGCCGCGTCCGTCTGGGTCACGCGCCAGGGCGAGCTGTGGTTCGGCGGAGAAGACCATGACCGCATCGACGTGCTGCCCGAGAAGAAAAGCTACCAGCCCGGCGAGACCGCCCGGCTGCAGGTGCGCATGCCGTTCCGCCAGGCGACGGCGCTGGTGAGCGTGGAGCGCGAGGGCGTGATCGACATGCGCGTGGTGCAGCTGAACGGGCAGGACCCGACGGTGCAGCTCAAGATCGAGGAGGGCTGGGGCCCGAACGTCTACGTGAGCGTGCTGGCGCTGCGCGGCCGGCTGCGCGAGGTGCCGTGGTACAGCTTCTTCACCTGGGGCTTCAAGGCGCCGCGCGAGTGGTGGACGGCCTTCTGGTACGAGGGCAAGGAATACGT
>NZ_SPPK01000050.1 GCF_004569505.1 Dysgonomonas mossii | reverse complement strand
CTCAACGGCGGCCCAGCCCGCCGACCCTACCGCTGTGCAGAACCGGCAAGACCAGAAAGAGGCTTTCCTGAAAGCTGGTTCTACGGAAACCCGCAATTCCGGCCATCTCCAGATGCCGGCCTCGCCATACCAGGTAATGGCCGGAACGGTGATCGCGGGTGCGCTGGTGACAGGTATCAAGTCGGACTTGCCGGGCGACGTGATCGCCACGGTGACGGAGCCGGTCTACGACACGGCGACGGGCAAGTTCCTGCTGATCCCGCAGGGCTCGCGCATCCTGGGCAAGTACAACAGCCAGGTGAGCTACGGGCAGAGCCGCGTGCAGGTGGTGTGAAACCGCATCATCCTGCCGGACACGTCTTCGCTGAAGCTCGACAACCTGGCTGGCAATGACCCGGCCGGATATTCCGGCCTTGAAGATGGCGTCGATTGGCATTGGGATCGCGTCTTTGCTGGCGCGGCGCTGACCACGCTGCTG
>NZ_SPPK01000049.1 GCF_004569505.1 Dysgonomonas mossii | reverse complement strand
CCCCGGCACCGCGCGCCTCGCATTCGCGCACGCGGATTGGTCGGGGTATTCGGTGTTCGAAGAGGCCTTCACGCGCGGGCACGCGGCGGGCATGGCGGCCGCTGCCTGAGCGGCCCCGGCGCGCCGGCCGGCGCGGGCGGAAGGCGACGGACCGGGGGCCGTCGATCGATCCATGACCCTGCATGCGGTACGGGATTGCCGTCTGCATGTGCAATTCGATATGAATTCGATATATCTTATCTATATAGATATATCGGAATTCACCATGAAAGACATCGAATTGCTCGACCCCCGCGGCGCACCGGCCGGGCCCCGGCGCGGGGGTGGCCGCGTGTTCGGGCACGGCGGCCTGCGCCTCGTGCTGCTGCGGCTGATCGCCGACCGGCCCCGGCACGGGTATGAACTCATCAAGGCGATCGAGGAGCGCCTGGGCGGCAGCTACAGCCCGA
Organism: Dysgonomonas mossii; assembly: GCF_004569505.1. NCBI lineage: Bacteria > Pseudomonadati > Bacteroidota > Bacteroidia > Bacteroidales > Dysgonomonadaceae > Dysgonomonas > Dysgonomonas mossii. Next base: position 30 of record NZ_SPPK01000049.1, on the reverse strand, counting down.
GCCCGGGCGTGATCTACCCGACCCTCACAC
>NZ_SPPK01000048.1 GCF_004569505.1 Dysgonomonas mossii | reverse complement strand
GTATGAATATTTCGAATATTTTTATATTACTATTATGAAATCGAATTAAAAATATGTCAATTCAAAACTTAGTATGCCAAATTTCTTCAACTGTATTACTAATAGTAATGCTTTTCACTAATTAACCTCACTCTTATAATTAATCTTTAGACCCAACGTTTTATACACTCAATTCTTATAGATATATTTGCAATTATGTGTATTTGATGTACAATAAAAGTGAATAATTACACTTGATAATAGCGAATGATAAAGGAGTGGTATTCCCACCTAGCAACTTAAATTGAAAGGGCATTGCATGTGTTTGAACTGGAAAAAACGACAAATAAGTAAAGATAGTACTTGTTCAAGGATTTATGCATTTGAATGTTGACTTAGCAGTTATGGTCAAAGGTACTCAAAAATTAAGGAGTGGTTTATTATGCGTAAAGTAGGAAAGTTACTTTCAGCATCTGTCGTTGTATCAACACTTGTCGTAGGT
>NZ_SPPK01000047.1 GCF_004569505.1 Dysgonomonas mossii | reverse complement strand
GGACCAGATGCTGGCGTCCTTCGATCCGAAGAAGCATGGTGGCGAAGTGATGGCCGGTCGTGCGACGGGTGTGGAGGCGTTCGCCGATAGCGTCGCCTAAGTCGGCGCTGCAGGTGCCCGAGCGGGCAGAGATCATCTTCAGGCTGGATTTTATATACTGTATGAATGAACAGCATTTTGCAAGCTCTGGCACCAATCCAGATCCAGCCATGGGGTCTGGTCTTGCCGCTTGCGAATGCCACGGTCCGCGCAGGATTTCCTTCCCCCGCGGCCGACTTCGGCGAGACGCGAATCGACCTCATGGCCGAGCTGATTACCCACCCGCAAGCAACATTTCTCCTGCGAGTACGAGGCCTCTCGATGAGCGAGGATGGTCTGGGGGATGGAGACACGATCATCGTGGACCGGGCAATCAAACCGACCAATGGGCACATCGTCGTCGCCGTGGTGGACGGAGATTTCACAGTCAAAAGGCTCCAAC
>NZ_SPPK01000046.1 GCF_004569505.1 Dysgonomonas mossii | reverse complement strand
GTGCTGGCGCGCTGGGTCGGCGTGTACGGCATCGGCGCCGTGGCGGCCGGGCTGGCGATGCTGGCCGCGCAGCTGCGCGGATCCGATCTGCGCCGGCCGACGTGCTGGGCCGTCGCCGCCGCGTTCGCCATCGCCTGGGCGGGGCTGGCGGCACAGCGCCACTGCGCGGTGGACGGCTGCGGCGCGCAGGGAGCGCAGGAGGCGAAGGCGCCCGCGCCGCTGTCCGTGGCGCTGCTGCAGGGCAACATCCCCCAGGACGAGAAATTCCAGGCCGGCAGCGGCATTCCGCAGGCCCTGCGCTGGTACGGCGATGCGCTGCGCACCGCCGATGCCGCGCTGGTCGTCGCGCCCGAGACCGCCATTCCGCTGCTGCCGCAGCAGCTCATGCCGGGCTATCTCGAATCGATCCAGGCGCACTACGCGGGCGGATCGCCGCAGGGCACTTCCACGGCGCCCACCGCCGCGCCCCGCGCCGCGCTGCTGGGCAT
>NZ_SPPK01000045.1 GCF_004569505.1 Dysgonomonas mossii | reverse complement strand
CAGGGGTCTTGATCGTGCGTTGCTGGAGCATCCGCCGATTTTAGGTGGCGGCTCCCATCCCTGTGCGCATCCATGGCTATGGCTTCCATAGCGCAGAGGTCACCAACGGAAACAAAAAGGCCGCCCGGCTCCCGGAAAGGAGCGGAGCGGCCAGCGGCGACCCGAGGACAAGCCCCAGGGGGGCCGATCAGTCGGCCTGCTTGCGGAGGAACGCGGGGATTTCGAGATCGTCCATGCCGCCCGAGGACAGCGCGTCCACGCGGGCCGCGGCCTGCGTGCGGTTGGTGCGCCAGACGCTGGGCACCGCCATGTTGCCGTAGTCGGTCTGCGAAGCCGCGCCGCCGCCCACGAGGCCGCTGGCCACGCCCACGGTCGCGCCCGAGATCGGCACCTGGTAGGCGAGGTTGTCGGTGCCGGTGCGCAGGCCGCCCTGCACCACCGAGATCGGCTGGCGACGCGCGTTGGCGCGCGACAGGCCGGTGGCCACCAC
>NZ_SPPK01000044.1 GCF_004569505.1 Dysgonomonas mossii | reverse complement strand
TCCAAGCCGTTGCCGGTCAACGCCTTCATGTCGGATTGCCGGCCGGTGCCGGCGAGCCCGCAGGTGGTGCTGCGCGCCCGCGGCTGAGCCGGCGTTCCGGTAACCGGTTCGCCCGCGAGCGCCGGACAGGCCGCCCGCGATAAGCTAGAGTGTAGGCCTGACGCCGGCCCGGCCGGTCCCGTGACGGAGCATTGCGTGAGCACCAAGACCCTGATCGCCGCCGGATTGCTCGGCCTCGTCGCCCAGGGCGCCGCCGCCGAGCCTGCCTTCCCGCCGGGGATCCCGCAGCCGCGCGCCTATGTCTTCACCGCCCCCAACGGCCCGACGGTCCTGCAGACCGAGGGCTGCTGCCAGGTGCTGGTGCCGCCGGGCCGTCCCGACCTCGCCGTCCCGCCGGTCCCGGTGGCCCAGGTGATGAACGGCGGTGGCTTCGGCTACACCGGTTTCGACTACTACGACGCCGAGATCACCGAGAGCCGGTTCGGTGCGCGCA
>NZ_SPPK01000043.1 GCF_004569505.1 Dysgonomonas mossii | reverse complement strand
GCGTTCGACCAGCCGGGCGTGGCCGCGCGCATCGTGCATGCGGGCACCGGCGTGAAGCTGCTGCCGCCGCTCGCCACGGTGGCGGCGCTGCGGCGCGCGCTGCGGCGGCTGCTGGACGCGCCTGAATTCGCGCGGCGCAGCCGGGTGCTTGGCCAGGAGATCGCCGCCGCCGGCGGGGCGCAGCGCGCGGCGGACCTCGCGGAGGCCGCGCTGCATGCGCGCCCCGCGGTGCAGGCGCCATCCGTGCACGGCGCGGTGGGGTGACCGGCATGCCGCCCAGCGCCGCCCCCGACGCCGACCTGCTCCTCGTGGGGGGCGGCCTGGCGAACGGCCTGCTGGCCTGGCGCCTGCGCCGCGCTCACCCGGCGCTGCGCGTGCTGGTGCTGGAATCCGGCCCCACGCTGGGCGGCAACCACACCTGGTGCTTCCACGCGTCCGACCTGTCGCCGCCGCAGCAGCACTGGGTGCAGCCCTTCGTCGCGCACCACTGGCC
>NZ_SPPK01000042.1 GCF_004569505.1 Dysgonomonas mossii | reverse complement strand
GCGTTACAAGTGAGTATGGACCAGTAGAACGTGCGTGTAATTTATCATCGAACATGTTTGCAAGTTTAAGCATATACGTAACACCTACAGATACACGGTTATCAAATGGTTCACCAGTACGACCATCGTATAAGACAGTTTTACCGTCACGAGCCATACCTGCTTCTTCAATAGTTGACCAAACATCATCATCGTTAGCACCATCAAATACTGGTGAAGCAACATGAATACCTAGATTCTTAGCTGCCATACCTAGATGAAGTTCTAAAACTTGTCCGATATTCATACGAGAAGGTACACCTAATGGGTTTAACATAAGGTCAATTGGTGTTCCATCTGGTAAGTAAGGCATATCTTCTTCAGGTAAAATACGTGAAATTACACCTTTGTTACCATGACGACCACACATTTTATCCCCTTCGTGTATTTTACGTTTTTGAACGATATAAACACGAACTAATTGGTTAACACCTGGAGATAATGAATCATCGCCT
>NZ_SPPK01000041.1 GCF_004569505.1 Dysgonomonas mossii | reverse complement strand
CTTGGTTCACTGGGTGTGATCATCGGAGCGATCATCATCCGTTACACGGGCTGGACGACGGTAGATGCAATCATCGCCGTGCTGATTGGACTGTGGGTCTTGCCGCGCACGTGGGTTCTTCTTAAGGAAAGCTTGAACATCCTGCTGGAGGGTGTGCCAAATGGGATGGACATTGCCGAGGTCAGGACCAGCATTGCCACAGTAAGCGGCGTGACGTCGGTTCACGACCTGCACATCTGGGCCCTGACCAGTGGCAAACCCAGCCTCACGGCACATGTCGTGCACGACCCTTCGTCCACTCCTGAGATCGTGCGGGAAGCCATCAACGCGATTCTTGCTGACAGGTTCGCAGTTTTTCATACGACGCTACAGATGGAGTCGGTTCCCTGTCGTCTGGCGGATGAGATGGACAGCTTTACGGCGCCGGCAAAGCACGTTGGTGGACAAGCAGAAGGCTATGCATAGCGCATACGCGAATCTGAGAACGCACTATCGTGA
>NZ_SPPK01000040.1 GCF_004569505.1 Dysgonomonas mossii | reverse complement strand
GCTCATACGGGTAGGCCGAGCCGCCCGCGCCGAGCATTTTCAGGTAGGCGGCCAGGGCGCCCGGTTCCTTGTCGAGGATGCGCTGCGCGAAATCCTGCGCCGCCGCGATCGAGGTGGCGTACTGGAACACATAGAAGCCGTGATAGAAATGCGGCACGTAGGCCCATTCCAGCGCGTAGGCGGGGTCGATGGTCATGACGCCCTGCGCTTCGCCGTGGTAGCGCTTGAGGATATCGGCATAGATGGCCGTGATCTCTTCGCCCGTCAGCGCTTCTCCTTTATCGACCTTGCCGTGGATGGCCGCCTCGAATTCGGCGAACATGGCCTGGCGGAAGAAGGTGCCGCGCAGGTTTTCCAGCGCCGCGCCCAGGTACAGCAGGCGCTCGTCGTCATCCTTGGCCTGTTTCAGGCGCGCGTCGAGCAGCAGCGCCTCGTTCGTCGTCGAGGCGATTTCCGCGACAAAGATGCTGTACGGCGCATAGATCGATGGCTGCGCCTTGTTGGCTAGCAC
>NZ_SPPK01000039.1 GCF_004569505.1 Dysgonomonas mossii | reverse complement strand
CTCCAGTTCGTTGCGGGCCATGCGGCCCACCGGGATGCCGGTCCAGTCGGCGACCACCGAGGCCACCGCTTGGTAGTCCACGGTCGGCAGGATCAGCGGGGTTTCGCCTTGCAGGGTGCTGAGGCGTTGTTGCAGGTCTACCAATTGGGCACGCAATTGATCATCGCCGCTGTCCACGACACCGGATTTTTCACGCAACGTCGCACGGGTGGCGAGCAACTCATCCACCAGGGTTTTCTCTTCGGCCCAACGGCTTTCCAGGGTGGCCAGGCGCTCGCGTTCGGCGCTCAGCAGCGCTTCGCTGTTGATCTGGCGCGCACCGATGGCGATGCCGATCGCGTGCTCGCGGGCGATGATTTGCAGCTCGGTTTCCAGTGCCTCGATACGGCGGCGGCTGTCGTCGACTTCTGCCGGCACCGCGTGCAGGCTGATGGCGACGCGGGCGCAGGCGGTGTCCAGCAGGCTCACGGATTTGTCCGGCAATTGACGCGCCGGAATGTAGCGGTGGGAC
>NZ_SPPK01000038.1 GCF_004569505.1 Dysgonomonas mossii | reverse complement strand
CTGCCAAGCAGCGCGGCGCGTGGGACGGGACCAAGTTCCTCCTGGAGCAGGGCCGCGACTGGATCATCGAGGAGATGAAGGCGTCGGGCCTGCGCGGTCGCGGCGGCGCGGGCTTCCCCACCGGCCTCAAGTGGTCGTTCATGCCCAAGAAGTCCGACGGGCGCCCGCACTACCTCGTGGTCAACGCCGACGAGTCGGAGCCGGGCACCTGCAAGGACCGGGAGATCATGCGGCACGATCCGCACCTCCTGATCGAGGGCTGCATGCTGGCCTGCTTCGCCATGGGCGCGCATGCCTGCTACATCTACATCCGCGGCGAGTACGTGGCCGAGAAGCACGCGCTCCAGAAGGCCGTGGACGAGGCCTACGAGGCCCGTCTCGTCGGCCAGTCCAACGTGCACGACTTCCCCTTCGACATCTACGTCCACCACGGCGCCGGCGCGTATATCTGCGGCGAGGAGACGGCGCTGATCGAGAGCCTCGAGGGCAAGAAGGGGATGCCGCGGCTCAAGCC
>NZ_SPPK01000037.1 GCF_004569505.1 Dysgonomonas mossii | reverse complement strand
CGGCTCTACGCCCATCAGCACGCACTACTTCCAGGTACGGGTCGGGGGCGACCTCGCCGTCGTCAAGGGCATGATGAAGCACCTGGCCGAGATCGAGGACCGCCAGGGCGGCGTGTTCGACCACGCCTTCATCCAGCAGCACACCACCGGCATCGAGGCGCTGCTGGCGGACCTGCGCACGGAGTCCTGGTCGGTCATCGAAGAGGAATCCGGGCTCGCCGAGGCGCAGATCCGCGCCGCCGCCGAGGTGTACCGCAATGCCCGCAGCGTGATCGCCTGCTGGGGCATGGGCATCACCCAGCACATGCACTCGGTGGCCACCATCCAGATGATCGTCAACTGGCTGCTGCTGCGCGGCAACATCGGCCGTCCGGGCGCGGGCCCGTGCCCGGTGCGCGGCCACAGCAACGTGCAGGGCGACCGCACCATGGGCATCTGGGAGAAGCCCCCGGCCGCCTTGCTGGACCGGCTCCAGGAGGTCTTCGGCTTCGAGCCGCCGCGCGAGCCCGGGGTG
>NZ_SPPK01000036.1 GCF_004569505.1 Dysgonomonas mossii | reverse complement strand
GTCCATGTAGGCGTAGGAGGCCGTGAGGTTCAGGCGCGGCAGCAGTTCGGCGTTCGCCTCCAGTTCCAGGCCGCGCACGGAAATCTCCCCGCGCTGCTGCGGCAGGAAGGTGGCCGCGTCGTAGGTGATGTAGTTCCGGCGGCGCAGGTCGAACACCGCGGCGCTGTAGCTCTGCTTGCGGCCTTCGGGCTGCCAGCGCACGCCGGCCTCGTACTGCCGTGCCGTCTCGGCGCCGAAGGGCTTGCCGGTGGTCGGGTCGATGGTGTTCGTGGGCAGGAACGACTGCGTGTAGCTCGCATACGGCGCCCAGCCGCCATCCATCAGGTAGACCACGCCGGCCCGGCCGGTGAACTTGCTGTCGTCGATGTCGAAGTTCATGCCGCTCGGGCGGTCGCGCAGCTTGCCCTTGGCATCGTCGTAGCGCCCGCCGAGGTTGAACACCCAGCGGTCGCGCCACTTGATCTGGTCCTGCACGTACAGGCCGGTCTGCGTGAGCGTGCTGATGCCGTCGAAGT
>NZ_SPPK01000035.1 GCF_004569505.1 Dysgonomonas mossii | reverse complement strand
ATTTTGTTCACATCAAATTCAGAAACAGAAGATTTAATTTGAGTTTCATTTGCTATCAATTTTAATATAGATTCTCCGCTTGCAGCATCTGTATCATTGTCCATTTCAATTACACCGTCAAATGATGCATAAGTACTATCATTAATTTGTTTAGTATACTGAGATAGTTCTTTTTGCGCTTCATTCAATGCGTTTAAATCTTGATTTAACTTCTTTTGTAAATCGTTGTTGTTCGGTTGCTGATTAATATTTTGATAGTCTTGATTAACTACATTTTGCGCGTCGTTAACCTTACTTGATAAGTCCTGTCTTTTTTGATCGTTGATATTGTAGTTGATTAAAGTATCGCCTTGCTTTACTTTTTCTCCGTCTTCAACCAAAGTACTCACTAAATCACCTAACTGATCATTGTTATTATATGTTTTTATTTTAGATGGGGAAGCTTTCCCAGAAATGTTTAAAGGCGATTCTTCCTTAACTTGATATGTATCATAACCGTCACTTTTCTTGTCATTATC
>NZ_SPPK01000034.1 GCF_004569505.1 Dysgonomonas mossii | reverse complement strand
GACTGGATCCACTACCCGGCCGTGAACCAGGCCACGTCCAGCACGCTGACGCGCGAAGCCGTGGTCGCCGACCTCGTGGCCGCCCGCCAGAACGGCACGCTGCCGCGCGACGGCGACTGGAGCAACGTTCCCGCGCCCCTGGCGCTGTCCGGCCAGTCCGACGGCAATACCCAGGTGGCCACGCGCGAGCAGGTGCGCGCCGAAGCGATCGCCGCGGCCCGCGCGCACACCATAGTGAGCGGCGACCACTGAGATCCCTGCCGCCGGGGGATCAGGCCGGCGCGCCGTAATTGCGCGTGAGCGATTCGGCCACGCAGACCGGCTTGTCGGCGCCTTCGCGCTCGATGGTGGCCTGCCAGGTCATCTGCACGCCGTCCGGCGCCGCCGGCTCGCAGGCCAGCAGCGTGAGCCGGGCCCGCAGGCGGCTGCCGACCGGCACGGGCGACATGAAGCGCACGCGGTTGAGGCCATAGTTGACGCCCATGCGCGCGCCCTCGATGTCGAAGGCCGCCTCGAAGA
>NZ_SPPK01000033.1 GCF_004569505.1 Dysgonomonas mossii | reverse complement strand
GGAAAGGCCACCACGCGCGCCGGATCGAACACCTCGTGCTGGCCCAGGCCGTCGCAGGTCGGGCAGGCGCCGATCGGCGAGTTGAACGAGAACAGGCGCGGCTCCAGCTCGGGCAGCGAATAGCTGCACACGGGACAGGCGAACTTGGAGGAGAACAGGTGCTCCTGCCCGGAATCCATCTCCAGCGCGACCACGCGGCCGTTGGCGTCGCCCGCCTGCTGGCCGATGCGCAGGGCCGCCTCGATGCTCTCCGCCAGGCGCTGCTGCGCGTCGGGGCGCACCTTCAGGCGGTCGATCACCACATCGATGTCGTGCTTCTCCGTCTTTTTGAGCGGCGGGAGCATCTCGTGCTCCAGGATGGCGCCATCCACGCGGAAGCGCACGTAGCCCAGGCCCTGCATCTGCGCGAAGAGTTCGGTGAACTCGCCCTTCTTGTCGCGCGCCACCGGCGCGAGCACCATGAGGCGCGTGTCCTCGGGCAGGGCCAGCACCGCGTCCACCATCTGGCTCACCGTCTGCGCGGTCAGCGGAAGGCCG
>NZ_SPPK01000032.1 GCF_004569505.1 Dysgonomonas mossii | reverse complement strand
AGCCGGCCGCGCGGCGAGCTGAGCGCGATCGCCCTCAGCTTGCCGGCGCGGATGTGCGGCAGGGCCGCGACCACGTCGGCGAACATGATGCCCAGCTGCCCGCCGAGCAGGTCGGTGACTGCGGGCGAGCTGCCGCGGTAGGGCACGTGCTGCATGTCCACCTTGGCCATGCTCTTGAACAGCTCCCCCGACAGGTGGATGGAGCTGCCGCTGCCCGAGGAGCCGAAGTTGATCTTGCCCGGGTTGGCCTTGGCATAGGCGATCAGCTCCTGCACCGTCTTGAAGGGCTGCGCGGGGTTGGCGACCAGCAGGTTGGGCACGTTGGCCACGCGGGTCAGGGGCGCGAAGTCCTTCACGGGATCGAAGGGCATCTTCCTGTAGAGCGCTGCGTTGATGGCGTGGGTGCCCACCGTGCCCATGAAGAGCGTGTAGCCGTCGGCCGGCGCGCGCGCCGCCACCTGGCCGCCGATGTTGCCGCCCGCGCCGCCGCGGTTGTCCACCACCACGGCCTGGCCCAGCTCGCCGCCCATGCCCTGGGC
>NZ_SPPK01000031.1 GCF_004569505.1 Dysgonomonas mossii | reverse complement strand
CGTTACGATTGTATTGTTGAATGTTGAGCGAATGTGAGCAACACCACTTTCGATATTCTTTTTCACTCTACGTTTACGAGATACTTGTTTACGTGCCATTTATATGTGCCTCCTTTACTTATTATTTTTTCTTGTTCGCTACTGTTTTAACTGGTCCTTTACGCGTACGCGCATTGTTCTTAGTTTTTTGACCACGAACTGGTAAACCACGACGATGGCGGATACCACGATATGAAGCTATTTCCATTAAACGTTTAATGTTTAAGTTTGTTTCACGACGAAGGTCACCTTCAACTTTGTAGTTATCCACAACTTCACGGATACGACCTAATTCGTCATCTGTTAAATCACGAACACGTGTGTCTTCAGATACGTTTGCTTCTTTAAGAATTTGTTGTGCTGTTGTTTTTCCGATACCATATACGTAAGTTAACGAAATTACTATGCGTTTCTCACGTGGTACGTCAATACCTGCAATACGAGCCATTTATTTACACCTCTCTTTTATTAGCCTTGTTTTTGTTTGTGTTTTGGATTTTCACAAATCACCATTAC
>NZ_SPPK01000030.1 GCF_004569505.1 Dysgonomonas mossii | reverse complement strand
CCCGTGCACGCGGCCGCGCGATGCGCTAGAGGGCAGGGGTCCGGCCTCGCGGGCCGGCCTGGATTCCGACTCGCCTCGGACCTCCTGCCGGCCGCGCGCCGCCGCCATGGTCCGACGCGGAGCCCGGCATGAGCGAGACGAGCAACACCCTCAAGAAGGCGCCCAAGCGCAAGCCCACCAAGGGCAAGAGCGTCAGCGTCTCCCCGGAGATGCGGCAGGCCTATGCCAACCTGATCCAGGAACGGGCCGAGAAGCAGGAAACCTACGGGCGGCACCTGCCGCAGGAAGAGACCAAGCGCCGGTAAGAGAACCGGGTTTCCAAAGGGCTCAGCCCTTTGGCGGGTGATCAGGGCGGCGCGCCCTGACGGGACAGCACCCCGGGCTCCGCCCTGCACCCGCAAAAGGTCGTAGACCCAGCCCTTTCAAGGTGTTTGATTTGCCAGAACCCTGGCGGTTGCGACATGGGCGTTGGTCTGGCGTGCGGGCTCGGTAGACCGCGGCTTGGGTTTTCGCTGGCTGGCGGCCACGCGTTTGGGGTCGATGCGCCGGGCCAGGCTCAGCA
>NZ_SPPK01000029.1 GCF_004569505.1 Dysgonomonas mossii | reverse complement strand
TGCAAATAAAATTCCACAGTGCTCGTCTATTAATGCCCTCTTGATGTTTTTAAGTATCTCATTTTTTATACGACACACGTAATAATAAATTCCTCTGTCTAGTTTTTTTTTTTTTTGCTCGGCCTGCTCGGTGGCCTGGCGGCAATTCTGGATGTCGTTTACCACGTGCCGCTGCTGGCAAACCTGAGCGTGGTCGCGCTGTGCGGGCTGATGATCGGCCTGGCCAACGGCTATATGACCGCCTACCTGCGCATTCCGTCCTTCATTGTCGGGCTGGGCGGCATGCTGGCCTTTCGCGGCATTCTGCTGGGGATTACCGGCGGCACCACCGTCGCCCCGGTGTCGCCTTCGCTGGTATACGTAGGCCAAGGGTATTTGCCGCATGCTGTCGGTACAGGGCTTGGCGTAGTGTTGCTGGCGCTGACGCTGTTCCTGACCTGGAAACAACGGCGCAACAGAGCCCTGCACGGGTTGGCAGCCCACTCGATGGTTCGCGATGTGTTACGGGTGGTAATAATC
>NZ_SPPK01000028.1 GCF_004569505.1 Dysgonomonas mossii | reverse complement strand
GAATGAATACAATCGAAGATGATTTCGTTAGCCAGTTAGTAACTTTAAGTACACATGATAATGTATTATTCTTTACGAATAAAGGTCGTGTTTACAAGCTAAAAGGCTATGAAATTCCTGAAATGTCTAGACAGTCTAAAGGCTTACCAATCGTCAATGCTTTAGAAATTGATAAAGATGAAAAAATCAGTACAATGATAGCAGTTAAAGATCTATCTAGTGAAGAAGACTTCCTAGTATTTGCTACGAAAAAAGGTACTGTAAAACGTTCTAAACTATCGAATTTCTCTCGTATTAACAAAAACGGTAAGATTGCGATTAACTTTAAAGAAGACGACGAGTTGATTGCGGTTAGACTAACGGATGGTACGAAAGAGATTATTATCGGAACGAAACATGCTTCATTAATCAGATTTGATGAAACGAAACTACGCCCATTAGGTAGAACTGCTGCAGGCGTTAGAGGTATTTCATTAAGAGAAAATGATGAAGTAATTGGATTAGACGTTACCGACGAAGAAGAACAAGATGAGATTTTAATCGTCACTGAAAATGGTTATGGTAAAC
>NZ_SPPK01000027.1 GCF_004569505.1 Dysgonomonas mossii | reverse complement strand
TACTTCAAGGGCGTGGAGATGGTCACCGACTTCCGCAAGGAAGTGCCCGCCGACTGGCTGCGCCAGATCCTGGAGCGCGAGCTCACGCCCGAGCAGAAGGCCGCCATCGAGAAGATGGGCTGGGACGAGCTCATGGAGACGCTGAAGAAGCGCCTGGAGGAGCAGAAGGAGCGCCACGAGGGCGGCAGCAAGTGGATCGGCACCGGCGGCACCAGCCCCTACGGCCACGGCGGCTACAACCCGCAGGGCGTGCGCATCGGCGGGGCCGGCAAGAACAAGAGCGCCGTGAAGGTGTGGGAGCAGCGCGCCTACCGCGACTACGACGACACCCAGGAGCTGGGCACCCGCAACATCAAGGTCGCCCTGCGCCGGCTGCGGCGCTTCGCGCGCGAAGGCAACGAACTCGAGCTGGACCTGGACGGCACGATCCGCAGCACCGCCGCCAACGCCGGCTGGCTGGACATCAAGATGGTGCCCGAGCGCCACAACAACGTGAAGGTGCTGCTGCTCATGGACGTGGGCGGCACCATGGACGAACACATCCAGCGGGTCGAGCAGCTGTTCTCCGCCGTCAAGAGCGAGTTCAAGCACCTGGAGTTCTACTA
>NZ_SPPK01000026.1 GCF_004569505.1 Dysgonomonas mossii | reverse complement strand
GGTGCACACCACGCTGCCCGTGGTCGCGCCCACGGCGGGCTGGGTGCAGGTGCCGCCCTGGTCCACCGTCAGGTTGCCGGTATAGCTGAAGGTCGCCGACGTGGCGCCGTTGGTCGGGTGCGTGACCGGGAAGGTATCGGTCATCACCACGTTCGTGCCGAACGAAGGGCCGGAGTTCTTCACGGTGATCGTGTAGGTGGTCTCGGCGCCGAGCGCGATCGCGTCCGCGCTGTGCGCCATCGACACCAGCACGTCCAGCTCGGGCTGGGTCAGCTCGACCTGGGCCTGGGCCTTGTTGTTCGCGAGGTTGGGCTCGTCCGTGGCGGTGCCGATCTCCACCTCGTTGTTCAACACCTGGCCGGCCGTCCATGCGGCGGTGGGCCGCAGGCGGTAGGTGACTTCGTACTGCCCGCCGTTCGCCAGCAGCATGCTCGCGCCCGTGGTGCCCCAGCGGCAGTTGAGCGTGCCGTCGCTACCCACGGGATCGCAGGTGCCGCCGCCGGTGGCCGTGGGCGTGCCGATCAGCACGGTGCCTGCGGGCAGCGTGTCCTTCAGCCAGACGTTCTCGGCCGACGAGGGGCCGTTGTTCTTCGCACGCACCGTGTAGG
>NZ_SPPK01000025.1 GCF_004569505.1 Dysgonomonas mossii | reverse complement strand
ACTGAAAGGAGGGTGCTACCTGGAGATCTCGCAGCTCGCTGTGAGATCTTTTTAGATAAGAAGGAAAAAATTGTATGTTGTTGTTTTTATTATGGGTTTATAAATGTGTTGTCGCATCCTAGGGGCGACAACGTTGTCGCATCTATAGGATGCGACAGATATACCCAACATGTCGTGCAAATGCGACATGTTGACACAAAAAAATGACAACTGTATGTTACTTTCAAACGACATGGTGTCGCAGGAGAGATAGTCTATGCAAACTCAAAATGTTGTGACGGACAAAGAACGGGAAATCAGAAAAAGAGATCTTGAAGATAAAGACCGTAAAAACGCCTCAGAGCGTCGACAGGAGCAAAAAAACCAAAACTTCACCCAAGTATACCCTTTAGGCTGGAAGCGTCTCAGAGAGCTTTTCAGGAAGAATCCGGGGGCAGCAGAGCTTTATTCAATGCTTGCAGAAAACATTGATGGCTCTTGTGGTGCGGTTGTTGCCGATCAAACCCATTTAGCATCGTTGCTTGGTGTTGGTAGACAAACAATATCTAGGTACGTTAAGTGGCTAGAAGAGCAAGGTGTTTTAGTAAAAATCCCAGTAGCTGGAAAGGTATGCG
>NZ_SPPK01000024.1 GCF_004569505.1 Dysgonomonas mossii | reverse complement strand
ACAGAACATTTCAGAAGGCTTGTACCCCTAATTAATAAACATCAATCCAAAGAGTGTGAATTTACAATTATGGAAATTTTTCAATAAGTACAATAAGTTTTAACATAAACAGATGAAATACATCTTAGAAACAAAGCGTCTTAAATTAAGGGAACTAGATCTAATTGATGCTAAAGACTTTTATGATTTAAATTCTAATCCTAACATAATTAAATATACAGGAGATTCAGCTTTCAAAAGTATAGATGAGGCAAAAAAATTTCTTGAGAATTATCAAGATTACAAATTGAATGGTTACGGAAGATGGGCTGTTATACTTAAAGAAACAAATCAATTCATTGGTTGGTGTGGATTGAAACTTGATGATAAAGAAACGGATATTGGATTTCGCTTTTTCGAAGAGGATTGGAATAAAGGATATGCAACAGAGAGTGCAATAGCCTGTGTAGATTATGGATTTGAAGAACTAAAACTCCGGCGTATAATTGGGAGAGCAATGAAAAAAAATGTCTGGTCGATAAGAGTTCTTGAAAAGATTGGACTTCAGTATGAAAGAGATATAGAATTCGATGGATGTGAAGGTGCAATTTACAAAGTTGAAAAATAATTAGCATAGAAATATC
>NZ_SPPK01000023.1 GCF_004569505.1 Dysgonomonas mossii | reverse complement strand
ATGTTCACCATCTTCGCCAGGCCCACGTTCTGCAGGTAGGCGAGGCCAATGGTCTCGGTCTTGAAGCTGCCCACCTTGATCGACCAGTTGTTGCCGATCTTGTCCTTCTCGTTGCGGCCGATGGTCTTCGTGCGGTTCTTGCCGATGGAGACGGTCTCGTCGATGCCCACGTCTTCGCGGCGGTTGTCACCGATGCTGATGGTCTCGTCGTGGTCCACCCGCTCCGTGCGGTTGTTGTGCACGGTGATTTTCTCGTCGCGGTCCACGGTCTCCGTACGGTCGCGGTGGATGACGTTGGTCTCGTCCCGGTCGATGGTTTTCCGGCGGTCCTGCCCCACCCAGTGGTCCTCATCGTTCTCCACTTCGATGAGCTGGTCCTTCTGCGCATGCAGCCACAATTGCTCCGCGCCCTTCTTGTCCTCGAAGCGGATCGCGTTGGCGTCGCCGCCTCCGTTCTTCATGCCGTCGCCGGCCGCGCCGCCCTTGCTCGATCGCGTCTTGATGCCGGACTGCGTGGCGTTGCCCGGCAAGGCCCAGGGGGGCATGTTCGCCGCGTTGTAGACGCTGCCCGTGACGATCGGGTAGTCCGGGTACTGTCTCTTATACACATCT
>NZ_SPPK01000022.1 GCF_004569505.1 Dysgonomonas mossii | reverse complement strand
GGGGCGAAGTCGTAACAAGGTAGCCGTATCGGAAGGTGCGGCTGGATCACCTCCTTTCTAAGGATATTACGGAATGACCATAAGGTCATGGAATAACGGAGACATATTGTATTCAGTTTTGAATGTTTATTTGACATTCAACATTGCACATTGAAAACTAGATAAGTAAGCAAATAGATTTTACCAAGCAAAAAACCGAGTGAATTTTTAACGAAATTCAACAAGCTTAATAATCGCGCGTCGTCTTTTTAGACGACATCACACATTAATAACTGGTAAAGGTTAGTTAAACATGGTTGTATCTTCGATACACAGTGCTTAACTAAGGATTTACATGATTAAGTTATTAAGGGCGCACGGTGGATGCCTTGGCACTAGAAGCCGAAGAAGGACGTTACTAACGACGATATGCTTTGGGGAGCTGTAAGTACGCTTTGATCCAGAGATTTCCGAATGGGGAAACCCAGCATGAGTTATGTCATGTTATCCACATATGAATACATAGTATGTGAGAAGGCACACCCGGAGAACTGAAACATCTTAGTACCCGGAGGAAGAGAAAGAAAACTCGATTCCCTGAGTAGCGGCGAGCGAAACGGGAATAGCCCAAACCAATAGGCTTGCCTATTGGGGTTGTAG
>NZ_SPPK01000021.1 GCF_004569505.1 Dysgonomonas mossii | reverse complement strand
GCCGATGTTAGGCCACCCCGGCGCCCGCATTCCGGAAAGATGTCCCGGAAAACCCACCCTCCGGGATTCGCGGCGGCGGCCGGTGCGCGGTCAGCGCTGCGGAACGGCCTCGCCCATCGCGCCGCGGTACCACTCGTGGAAGTGCTGCATGCCGTCTTCCATCGGGCTCTGGTAGGGGCCGACCTCGTTGTCGCCGCGCGCCAGCAGGGCCTTGCGGCCGGCGTCCATGCGCTCGCCGATCTCGTCGTCCTCGATGCAGGTCTCCATGTAGGCGGCCTGCTGGGCCTCGACGAACTCGCGCTCGAACGCCGCGATCTCCTCGGGGTAGTAGAACTCGACCATGTTGAGCGTGCGCGTCGGGCTGATCGGGTGCAGCGTGGATACGGTGAGCACGTGCGGGTACCACTCCACCATGATGTGGGGGTAGTAGGTGAGCCAGATCGCGCCGCGCTCGGGCATGCGGCCCTCGCGGTAGTTCAGCAGCACCTCGTGCCACTTGCGGTACACATCCGAGCCGGGCTTGCCGAAGGTGGAGGCCACGCCCACGGTCTGCACCGAATAGTGCTTCTGGAACTCCCAGCGCAGGTCGTCGCAGGTGACGAAATTGCCCAGCCCCGGGTGGAACGGGCCCACGTGGTAGTCCTCGAGGTAGACCTCGATGAACGTCTTCCAG
>NZ_SPPK01000020.1 GCF_004569505.1 Dysgonomonas mossii | reverse complement strand
GGACGATTTCTCTAAGCAAAAAATAGGTTGGGGAAACCTCAGTCTGAATAGCCAATTTACATTAATAGATGAAGGTTATTATATTAATGCTCCCTCTGCTTTTTTTTGTTCAAATGATTTATATTTATTAGGATTATTAAATTCTAATATAAGCAGTTATTACATAAAATCGTTAGGAGTTACTCGCAATGGAGGGTATTTTGAATTTAAACCAATGTTTGTGGAGCAGATGCCAATTCCTCAAATAGCAGAATACCAGAAAGATAAACTTATTTATTTAACAAAAAAAATACAAGAAAGTAGAAATAAACACATAGATACGATTAATATAGAAGTGGAGGTAAACCGCTTAGTATATGATCTATATCAGCTATCTATTGAAGAAGTTGAATTTCTCGAAAACACTATAAAATAGCATTCATCACATGGTTAAACTCATTGGCAGACAAACCAAACAATTCCGATACCAGACTATTTATTGACATTTCCACGCTAGGGCTAATCTTTTTATTATCAGTAATATTATCCATTATGGCTTCAATTACAGACTCCTGTTCTAAGCTTATTTTAGGTATCATAATCTGATCTATATACATTTTAATCCATCTTCGAGTGCCTACTCCAGATGTTGCACATATCTTATCAAAATACCATTCACATATTTTGGAATTTAGAAATGCGGTTAAATATTTGAGATGTTTTCCTGTAATAAAAAACACAGTATTATTAATGTAGTATCCGTCTAAATCTAAAGCAAAATTTGGATGATCAGTTAACTCAATCCAAATAATTTTTTGTTTAGAAAAATCGTCC
>NZ_SPPK01000019.1 GCF_004569505.1 Dysgonomonas mossii | reverse complement strand
TCGACGGCTAGCTCCTAATAAAAGGTTACTCCACCGGCTTCGGGTGTTACAAACTCTCGTGGTGTGACGGGCGGTGTGTACAAGACCCGGGAACGTATTCACCGTAGCATGCTGATCTACGATTACTAGCGATTCCAGCTTCATGTAGTCGAGTTGCAGACTACAATCCGAACTGAGAATAATTTTATGGGATTTGCTTGACCTCGCGGGTTCGCTGCCCTTTGTATTATCCATTGTAGCACGTGTGTAGCCCAAATCATAAGGGGCATGATGATTTGACGTCATCCCCACCTTCCTCCGGTTTGTCACCGGCAGTCAACCTAGAGTGCCCAACTTAATGATGGCAACTAAGCTTAAGGGTTGCGCTCGTTGCGGGACTTAACCCAACATCTCACGACACGAGCTGACGACAACCATGCACCACCTGTCACTTTGTCCCCCGAAGGGGAAAACTCTATCTCTAGAGCGATCAAAGGATGTCAAGATTTGGTAAGGTTCTTCGCGTTGCTTCGAATTAAACCACATGCTCCACCGCTTGTGCGGGTCCCCGTCAATTCCTTTGAGTTTCAACCTTGCGGTCGTACTCCCCAGGCGGAGTGCTTAATGCGTTAGCTGCAGCACTAAGGGGCGGAAACCCCCTAACACTTAGCACTCATCGTTTACGGCGTGGACTACCAGGGTATCTAATCCTGTTTGATCCCCACGCTTTCGCACATCAGCGTCAGTTACAGACCAGAGAGCCGCCTTCGCCACTGGTGTTCCTCCATATCTCTGCGCATTTCACCGCTACACATGGAATTCCACTCTCCTCTTCTGCACTCAAGTTCCCCAGTTTCCAATGACCATCCACGGTTGAGCCGTGGGCTTTCACATCAGCCTTAAGAAACCGCCTACGCGCGCTTTACGCCC
>NZ_SPPK01000018.1 GCF_004569505.1 Dysgonomonas mossii | reverse complement strand
AATTTACAACTGAAGTTTTTGATCAATATTCTCGCTCTGATCAATCACTGATTTTAGCGATGATAGAAGCTTATATTAATGGCGTTTCAACTAGAAACATCACGAAAATTGTAGAGGCTCTGGCAGGTAAATCTGTTTCGAAATCTACGATTTCAGAAGTTATGAAAAATATTGACCCCGATATTCAAAAGTGGTCGAGTAGACCTATTACTAGTCATCAGTACAGATATGTATTTGTTGATGCCATGCATATTAAAGTTAGAGAGAATAATAAAATAGTTTCTAAAGGCGTTTATATAGCTATGGGAGTAAATGAACTTAAAAGACGTGAAATTATTGGTTTTAAAATTTCTAATCAAGAATCTGAACAGGCTTGGTCTGAGTTCTTTGAAGATTTAAGAATGCGTGGCCTCACAACTCCTGAGCTCATTATTTCTGATGCACATTCTGGTCTTATTAAGTCTATTAAATCACAATTTATAGATTCAACTTGGCAACGTTGTACATTTCATCTTCTTAAAAACATCATTGAAAGATTCCCAAAAAAGAATTCACAAGAGGCAAGAACATTACTTAAATCTATTTTTCAAGCTCCTACATATCAACATGCGCTTGAAAGTAAAAATGAATTTGTAACTAAGTATGAAAATAATCCTAAGTATTCAGAAGCTTTAAATATATTAGATCAGGGCTTCGAAGATGCCACACAGTTTTATAGATTTCCAGCACAACACCATAAGAATATACGAACTACTAACTCTATTGAAAATATAAATATGCAGCTTAGAAAAAGAGAGAAAGTCATTAAGACTTTCCCTAACCTAGACTCAGCTTTTAGATTAATTGGTGCATTACTCATGGATATTCAAGAAAATCTAGATAATGCTAAAAGACCTTTTATTCCTTAAACTTACTACT
>NZ_SPPK01000017.1 GCF_004569505.1 Dysgonomonas mossii | reverse complement strand
ATCTATACATAGCTCGTGAACTGAATACACATTTCTATCTGGATGTACAAGGAAATCTTAGTTTCACAGAACAATATGTGGATGGCAAGGATAAGTTGAAAACAGCTTTCATGGTAGGCCCTGGTTTACAATGGCGTTTAGGTGAGTATTTTGGCTCTAAATATGTAGATCCGTTTTTCCGCGTAGGGGTAAATTATATGAAGAAAAATTTCGATATGAAATATACCGGATCGGAAGGTACGTTACCTGAAGAAATGTCGTGGGTGCTCGAAAATCTATATAACAAAGATGGTATCGATCGTAACGAAATGTTTCCGGTTGCATTTGGGATAGGTTTAAATGCATGGTTGAACGATCGTTTTGGTATTGCATTACAAGGTGACTGGTTAATGATGCCTCACAAAAATGTAGCGAATTCTACTCAGGGTACAGTGCGCTTGATGTGGCGCCTTGGTGGAAAATCCAAGAAAGCTCAACCGGTAGTACAATATGTAGATGTTGAAAAAATTATCCAGTCTCCTCCTCAGATTATTGAGAAAATTGTGGAAATACCTGCTACAGTAGTGGAAACACCATCTACTGAACTTTGTGAGTTGTTCAACAATATTTACTTCGAGTTTGACAAATCAGATATTCGTCCGGAGAGTAATGAAACGTTGGATAAAATTGCTAATATCCTCAATAATAATACTGCTAAAAAATACTTGATAACAGGATATACTGATGCAAGAGGTAGTGCTGAATATAATATCGGCTTATCTAGAAGACGTGCAGCATCTGTTATAAAAGCTTTGGAAGACAGAGGTGTTCCTGCCGATATACTAAAATCGCGTGGTGTGGGTAAGAAGATATCTTACGCTCCTGTTAGCGAATCGCATATCGTGCGTGAAGGAGATCGCAAGGTTACTGTAGAGATAATAACTAATATCGACTATTGGAACTTTATGCCAAAAAGAGATTACTAAGTATTTCGTCTTAAAGTATTGTTAATAGCTACAAAA
>NZ_SPPK01000016.1 GCF_004569505.1 Dysgonomonas mossii | reverse complement strand
TGGAAAATCCAGTGTTAATTGCCCCCTTTTGCCAAGTCTAAATTGACCCTCTTTTCCAAAATACGTTTAACCCCTTACGCCAAAATAAAAATGTCCCCTGCTGGAATGTAACCCAACAGGGGATTTTTATGTAATTTAGATTTACCCTCCTGGTCGATGGGTTGAAACTAAAATTACAATGACAACAAAATTAGCAAACATTCTTCATTGCTATGCAATGGGGATGGGGATAAAAGGTATCAGCGCGACCTTTGAGCTATCCCGTAACACAGTGCGCGAGTATGTGCGTTTGTTTCAAGAGAGCGGTATACCGATGGATCAGCTTCAATCCATGCCGGCGAAGCGTCTTGAGGAGATGTTTGGAAGCAGCGGTGAGAGGGAACGTAACCCTTCAGTGCGCCAGCTGGAACTGGAGGCGTTATTGCCTGAGTATGCCGCAAGACTTACCCGCAAAGGAGTAACAGTAAAATCCTTGTATGAAGAGTACCGGCGAGAGCACCCCAACGGATTTCGTCATGCAAGTTTCGGTGCGTACATACAACGTTATCGGCTTGTATCACGTCCGGTGGGTCACGTTGAGCATTACGCCGCAGACCAGATGTATATTGACTTTGCTGGCGACCGTCTACAGGTTATTGATGAACAAACAGGCGAGGTCAGATCTGTAGAAGTTTTCGTAGCCATCCTTCCTTGTAGCCACTATACCTACTGTGAGGCAGTCTGGTCGCAGAAGAAAGAAGACCTTATAAAAGCATGTGAGAATGCGCTACACTTCTATGAAGGTGTGCCCATGGCAATCGTCCCTGACAATTTGAAGTCGGCGGTAACTCGGAGCAACCGCAATGAGCCGGTTATCAACGAAGACTTTGCCGCTTTTGCTGAACATTATGGTTGTAGCGTATATCCGGCACGTGTCAGACATCCAAAGGACAAAGCGCTTGTGGAGAATGCTGTAAAACTGATGTATAAGTCTGTTTATGTCGATCTTGAAGGTCTGATGTTCCATGATCTGGAATCACTCAATGCCCGCATTATCCAATCTCTAAGTCAGTTCAATGAGAGAAAACTTACCGGACGCAATCAGTCTCGCAGGCAGCTGTTTGAAGAGGTGGAAAGAGGCTATCTACGGTCTCTACCCTCTGTGAGGTATCAGATGAAGGAACGCAAATCTGTAACCGTAATGCGCAACAGCTATGTAACGCTCAAGAAGCATCATTACAGTGTGCCTAAGGAATACGTGGGCAAGCGTGTCGATATTGTTTACGATGCTGATACTCTTGATATCTTCTATGGACTGCGGCTGGTAACAACCCACCACCGAGATGACACACCCTATGGCTACACTCGGAAGAATGCTCACAATCTTCCCGGTCGCTGTGGTAGTTACGAAAAGGATCTGGACGAGATCTTTGAGCGAGCTGCTCAGATAGACAATATCGTCTTACTTTATCTCAAGGATGTGGCGTCGCAGAAGAAATATATACCTCAGGCGTTCCGCTCATGCAGAGGTATCCTTGCTTTGGAAAAGACCTTCGGACTAGACAGACTTGTGGCGGCATGCGCCTGTGCTTCATTGATGCGCGTTTACGGATATCAAGATGTTATCGGTATCCTGAACCGAGGTGATGATGCAGACTTTCTGCCACAGGCTGATCAAGACTTGTACTCCAACTTATCCCTTCCGCATCACAAGAACATCCGTGGACGTGAATACTTCTCAAAATCAACAACAAAAACAAACAAAAACAATGGAAACAAATAATAAAACCGCACCCGTTACTCAGGAAAAAGACCAAAATGTCATCTCTCTGGATCTGATGAACCGTATGAAACTACATGGTATGGCTGCCGCCTTTAGGGAAAGCTTACAGTCCACCATTGCCGAGACGATGACTGCTGACGGCTTCCTTTCATTACTGTTGGCCCGTGAATGGGATTATAGATCGGATGCTTCTATACAACGCCTGATTCGTCAGGCAGGCTTTCGTTACAAGGCTTATCTTGAGAATATAGATTATACCATCAATCGAAGTCTCGACCGTAACCATATAGAACGACTCTCATCGCTTGACTTTATCCGTCAAGGAAAGAATCTGTTCATTACCGGTTCATCCGGAACAGGCAAAAGTTATATTGCTACAGCCATTGGGTATCAGTCGTGTAAGAACGGAATACGAACAAACTATGCTAACGCATCCAAACTAATGGGAGCGCTAAAAGTGGCTAAGACAAAGGGTATCTTCGAAGCCGAACTCAAGAAAATAGAACGATGTCAGTTACTTATCCTTGACGATCTCTTTCTTGTACCTCTTGATGCTAAAGAACGTTCAATGTTGCTTGATATCATCGAGGATCGTCATGAACGCAAATCTATCATTGTGACATCCCAATTACCGGTTGCCAACTGGTATGATGCCATAGGAGAACCAACTGTGGCTGATGCCATTCTTGACCGCATCGTCCACTCGGCGCATCAGATAGAACTTACCGGTGAGAGCGTAAGAAAAATGAAGGTAAACAAAAACAAGTAAAGCTAAAATAAAAATGACCCCGTCGACCAGGATATTTTAGGGGTAATAATAAAGTTTTTTCAGGGGTCAATTTAGACTTGGCAAAAGGGGGCAATCTGAACTGGATTTTCCA
>NZ_SPPK01000015.1 GCF_004569505.1 Dysgonomonas mossii | reverse complement strand
GACGTACATCAAAATCGCTTCATTGTTTATTTTTGATATTATTTACTGCTATTAAAGTTCTGCAGCCGATAACTGTTTGTCCGATCTCAACTTTAACCTCTATTCCAAGAGGTAGATACATATCTACTCTTGAACCTAGTTTAATAAATCCAAAAGATAGTTTAGTTTTCCAATATCGCCTATTTCCGGATAAGTAACGATTCGTCTGGCCATAGCTCCTGCAATTTGTCGGACTAATATTTGTTGACCATCTTCCCGTTCTAAAACGATTGTAGATCGCTCATTTTCTGTACTCGACTTAGGTAAATAAGCAGCTCTAAATCTTCCTTTATGATGTTTCTTATATATAATATGCACATTGTCTAGAGGATACCAATTTGCATGTACATTAAACACAGACATAAAAACTGAGACCAATAATCTTTCATCTTTAAAGAACTCGGGTTCATATACTTCTTCAATAGAAACAATCTTACCATCAGCAGGCGAAACGATCGAACTCTCTTTATCACCATTGAAGACCCACTTGGGACTTCTGTAAAAATTTAGAGTAAAACACCATATAATAGTCGATACTATAATCAATATGCTAACAACAAATGCATCATTGATGAAATAAATTCCGACAGTATTTATCAGAACTAGAACTAAAGTCACATTTATTAGAGATATACGACCCACTTGATGAATATTCATAGTTTTATATATTTGATATAATAGCCTTTATCCAATTCACTGAGGCCTGCCCAAAGTCCGGAATACAGTTATACATTTCTCCATCAATACTTCTTTGGAATGAGTGGTGGTAAATCCAATTACAGGTATTCTGGCAGCATTCCCTGCCAGAATGCCAGCTAAAGAGTCTTCAAACACAATACAATTTCTAGTTTCACAAGACAGCCTTTTTACTCCTAACAAAAAACAATCCGAAGCGGGCCTCCCATTTTGTATATCTTTTGGGGATATTATTACATCGAAGAGTGTATCAAACTGCATCTGTTGGCAAGCGCGGTTTAGCTTTAACTCCATAGCACTTGTTACTAAGCCCACCCTGATATTATGGAGCTTGAGTTCTTTTACAAAATCAATAGCACCGAGAACATCAGAGAATTGAACAGATTCTTCAAACAACCTAAAATCCCGAAGAATTTGTTCTACTTCTTTATCTGATAATTAATTTATTAAAGTAATAACTAAAAATATGAGGAATAGTCATTCCTTTTATCTTATTCTCAAAATCTTCAACATGAATATTATATTGCTTTGTAATTTTATTCCAAAAAATGGTATATTGTGGTTCTGTGTCGATAATAACCCCATCCATATCAAATAATCCGCATATATTCATTTCTATATTTTTTAGTTTCAATTAAGTTTTCCCAATTCATTCCAATAGTAGCTATTCGGATAAATTCGCTCTCCGAAAATAGCAGTACCAACACGAACAATAGTTGCTCCTTCTTCAATGGCAACTTCTAAGTCTCCGCTCATCCCCATCGATAGTTCAGTCATATTTACATTCAATATATTCTCTTCAATAACTTGTTGTTGGATATCTTTTAGTAACCTGAAGCATCTTCTTACCTTTTCTTCTTCAGCACTGAATAAACCTATTGTCATCAAGCCTTTGATTTTCAATGTATCATATTTTGCGACCTCTTTTATAAATGAAATAACATTTATTGGATCTAAGCCGAATTTACTCTCCTCATAGGATGTGTTTACCTGCACCAGTATGTCTATACTTTTGCCTTCAAACTGTAGCCGTTGATCTAACTTTTGTACTAGATCAAGTCTATCTATAGACTCTATACAAGACACATATTTTAGGACTTCTTTAACTTTATTCGTTTGTAAATGACCGATATAATGTTTTTCACAATTATAATGAGTCAGTTTCTCTTCTTTTTCTTTTAATTCTTGTACTTTATTTTCCCCTATTAAAGTTTCTCCACATTCTAATGCAAATCCTATCCTCTCAGCCGGAACCGTTTTTGTTGCTAATAATAATCTTACATCATTAGCATCACGGTTTGCTCTATCACAAGCTACTTTTATTCTTTGATGAATTACAAAAAGATTATTTTTCACTGTATCCATAATCTAACAATTTGAATAAATCGGAAATTCTGATATAAATTCTCGAACTCTTTCTCTTAATCTATTCAGTGTTATTATACACATTTTGTTTGTTAATACAGAATCTATAAGATTTGCAACATCATCCATGTTTTCCTCTTTTAGTCCTCGTGAGGTAAGGGCTGCTGTTCCAAATCTAATTCCCGAAGTAATAAAAGGTGACTTTTCATCATAAGGTATCATGTTCTTATTAGCTGTAATACCAACAGAATCTAAAAGCTCTTGTGCAGACCTCCCATCAATTGATTTGTTAGATAAATCTATTAGCATTAAATGATTGTCTGTTCCATCCGAAATAATTTTGTAGCCTTTATCCATCAATGAACTTGCAAGCTTTTTTGCATTCTTTACAACCTGAGTAGCATAGCTATAGTAATCTTCACTTAGCGCTTCTTTAAATGCAATAGCTTTTGCAGCTATAATATGCTCTAGCGGACCTCCTTGAGTTCCCGGAAAAACAGCGGAATCTAAAAATAAGGACATCATCTTATAATTTCCTTTATTATCTTTTTCTCCAATAGTATTTTCAAAATCTTTTCCGATCATAATCATACCACCTCTAGGACCTCTTAGTGTTTTATGGGTAGTGGTAGTTATTATATGGCAATGAGGTAGTGGATCGTTTAACAAACCTTTTGCTATTAGTCCTGCCGGATGAGCAATATCAGCCAGCACTATTGCACCAATTTTATCGGCTATTTGCCTGATTCGTTTGTAGTCCCAATCCCTTGAATAGGCAGATGCACCCGCTATTATCATTTCTGGTTTTATAGCCAAAGCTTTTTGCTCCAGTTCCTGATAGTCTATAAGTCCGGTTTCTCTTTTTACTCCATAGAAATAAGCATCATACATCCTACCCGAAAAATTCACCGGTGAACCATGAGTTAAATGACCGCCATGATTTAAACTAAAGCCCAATATCTTATCTTTTGGCTTTAATAAAGCATGAAAAACTGCAATATTAGCTTGCGAACCCGAATGCGGCTGGACATTTACCCATTCTGCACCAAATAGTTTTTTTGCTCGCTCTATAGCGAGTGTCTCTATCCCATCAATATATTGACATCCTCC
The DNA here is from genome assembly GCF_004569505.1 of Dysgonomonas mossii. Lineage (NCBI taxonomy): Bacteria > Pseudomonadati > Bacteroidota > Bacteroidia > Bacteroidales > Dysgonomonadaceae > Dysgonomonas > Dysgonomonas mossii. The sequence goes on along the minus strand of NZ_SPPK01000015.1, from coordinate 1,032 downwards.
ATAATATCTTTTGTAAGGTAACCCTTCTGCATACTTGTTGGTTAGTACCGATCCGGCAGCTCTCATTACAGACTTACTCACAATATTCTCTGATGCTATCAGTTCTATTGATGTCTGTTGTCTTTCTAATTCTTGTTCAATAAGATTAAATACTTCGTAATCTGAATTTATCATAATCAAATATTCTTTACCCGAGGTTAATATTTTTCAAATAGCAAAAGTATAGCGTATTTGGACCAGATACATGGTCCAGTATTTAGATTAAATGCCAGTCCAATTCAAAGCGTATATATAATAACTGGACTGTATATTTATATTAAAACTGCACCACTATGACAATCCTCATATGTAATACTTTTGTATTGCAAGAGCTAAGAGATACTTTCTATGATAACGGAAAGTAATTATTTTATTAAAAACTAAGTAAATCTGAAAAAGGCAATTTTTCACCATGCAGATTGTCCTGTTTGTATAAGTGCAGAAGAAGATATTTTAAATCTTATCCCTAAAGGTCAGGTTGAAGTAATACATCTGGGTACAAATAAAGCAAATGTAAAAGTAGCTGAGAATACAGTTGTAAAATCTGTTCCAGCATTGGTGTTAACTAACGGAAATGTTTTGCATATCAACTTTGGAGCTTCAGTAGAGGATTTAAAGTAATCATAAAGAGAAGTCCAAAAGCTTTTCCTTTCGGACTTATAGATTATTTAATTAAAGTAAAAGAATACAATGGTCGGGTGGTTAGGCAAAGATCGCAATACCTTTTAGATAGGTTCGAATCCTCTTCCGACCTCAATACCCTTAAAGAGAATGATTGGCGGCAAGGTTATCGTAATACACAGTATGGTTTCTACAGGATATATATACAATAATACGATATCATCAGTTCTAAAAATGGGTAGTGTTACCGTGTCGCCGTCAGAAACGCGCACTACCCTACCCTTTAGTCTTTTGCTGAAGAAGTATTTGAAAAAGAAAGTAGTACTAAAACCGATTTTCTCATAATGATACAAAGATAGAATTTATTCCAAA
>NZ_SPPK01000014.1 GCF_004569505.1 Dysgonomonas mossii | reverse complement strand
TTTAAAACGGCGGTAACCTACTCTCCCACTTTTACGCAGTACCATCGGCACGACCGGGCTTAACTTCTCTGTTCGGAATGGGAAGAGGTGGAGCCCCGGTGTTATAACCACCTGAATATCGTTACGGATGAATCGTTTTCCATCCTTATAGGATTGACCTGATGTAAAAGAGCAAATAGATACATATCATAGATACCAATCTAGCAAACCTCTGGTTAGTATTCGGTGCGGATTTATCCGCACCCCGTAGAAAGCTTTCGGGCAATTAGTACTGCTCGGCTATGACATTACTGCCTTTACACCTGCAGCCTATCAACGTTGTAGTCTACAACGACCCTTATGAGGATATCTTATCTTGAAGCCGGCTTCGTACTTAGATGCTTTCAGCACTTATCCGATCCAGACTTAGCTACCCGGCGATGCTCCTGGCGGAACAACCGGTGAACCAGGGGTCTGTCCGACACGGTCCTCTCGTACTAGTGTCAGATCTCCGCAAATATCCAGCGCCCACGATAGATAGAGACCGAACTGTCTCACGACGTTCTGAACCCAGCTCGCGTGCCACTTTAATGGGCGAACAGCCCAACCCTTGGGACCTACTCCAGCCCCAGGATGTGACGAGCCGACATCGAGGTGCCAAACCATTCCGTCGATATGAGCTCTTGGGAATGATCAGCCTGTTATCCCCGGAGTACCTTTTATCCTTTGAGCGATGGCCATTCCATACTGAAACCACCGGATCACTATGCTCTAGTTTCCTACCTGATCGACTTGTAGGTCTCTCAGTCAAGCGTGCTTATACCATTACACTCTACGAACGGTTACCAATCGTCCTGAGCACACCTTTAGAAGCCTCCGTTACTCTTTTGGAGGCGACCACCCCAGTCAAACTACCCACCATACAATGTCCCTGTATCCACAGGTTAGACGTCAAACAATCAAAGGGCCGTATTTCAAGGTTGGCTCCACAAGTACTGGCGTACCCGCTTCATAGCCTCCGGCCTATCCTACACATCAAGTGCCCAACGTCAATGTAAAGCTATAGTAAAGGTTCACGGGGTCTTTTCGTCCCATCGCGGGTAATCGGCATCTTCACCGATACTACAATTTCACCGAGATCACAGTTGAGACAGTGTCAAGATCATTACACCATTCGTGCAGGTCGGAACTTACCCGACAAGGAATTTCGCTACCTTAGGACCGTTATAGTTACGGCCGCCGTTTACTGGGGCTTCAATTCAAAGCTTCTAGTTGCCTATGACTTCTCCTCTTAACCTTCCAGCACCGGGCAGGTGTCAGACTATATACATCTAATTTCTTATTAGCATAGCCATGTGTTTTTGATAAACAGTTGCCTTGACCTATTCTCTGCGGCCACCCTTTCAGATGGCACCCTTTATCCCGAAGTTACAGGGTCATTTTGCCTAATTCCTTAACTGTGAATCGCTCGAGCGCCTTAGTATTTTCAACCCGACTACGTGTGTCCGTTTGTGGTACGGATGCATTAATGATTAGCGTTTAGCGGATTTTCTCGGCAGTCGGATTACCTACATTATCTACGCACCCGAAGGTTTGTAGTACTATCAGATTCAGCTCCAAGGGCGGATTTGCCTACCCCCGTCAACGCCTACTCCCTTTAACCATCTAATCCGTCAGATGGCAGTAGTGTCACTCCTGCGTCCCCACTTCACTCATTAATACAGTACCGGAATATTAACCGGTTCTTCCATCGGCATTGCCATTCGGCTTAGCCTTAGGGCCCGACTTACCCTGATCCGATTAGCGTTGATCAGGAAACCTTAGTCTTTCGGCGAGGAGGTTTCTCACCTCCTTTATCGTTACTTATACCTACATTTGCTTTTCTGCACGCTCCAGAGAACCTGACGGTTCGCCTTCAACGCGGAGCAGAATGCTCCCCTACCGATAATATTTATCCCATAGCTTCGGTAACATGTTTTATGCCCGATTATTATCCACGCACGACCACTCGACTAGTGAGCTGTTACGCACTCTTTAAATGAATGGCTGCTTCCAAGCCAACATCCTAGCTGTCTTAGTAGTCATACTTCGTTAATTCAACTTAACATGTATTTGGGGACCTTAGCTGATGGTCTGGGTTCTTTCCCTCTCGGACATGGACCTTAGCACCCATGCCCTCACTCCCGGTAAAAACTTATGCCCATTCGGAGTTTATCTGGACTTGATAGGCGGCGAAGCCCTCGCATCCAATCAGTCGCTCTACCTGACATAAGTTATAAGCCGAGGCTGCACCTAAATGCATTTCGGGGAGTACGAGCTATCTCCAAGTTTGATTAGCCTTTCACCCCTACCCTCAGGTCATCCGAAAACTTTTCAACGTTTACCGGTTCGGTCCTCCATTTGGTGTTACCCAAACTTCAACCTGCCCAAGGGTAGATCACTTGGTTTCGCGTCTACTCCTACTGACTAGCCGCCCTGTTAAGACTTGCTTTCGCTTCGGCTCGGTACATCGTTGTACTTAACCTTGCCAGTAAGAGTAACTCGTAGGTTCATTATGCAAAAGGCACGCCGTCACAATTACTTGCTCCGACCGCTTGTAGGCACATGGTTTCAGGGTCTATTTCACTCCTCTGTTCGAGGTGCTTTTCACCTTTCCCTCACGGTACTGGTTCACTATCGGTCTCTCAGGAGTATTTAGCCTTACCGGATGGTCCCGGCAGATTCACACAGGATTTCTCGTGTCCCGCGCTACTCAGGATACTGCTAGGCTTACGCAAAGATTCGTATACGGGATTATCACCCTCTGTGATCGCATTTTCCAATACGTTCTACTTCCTTACGGTCTTGCCACGACGCAGTCCTACAACCCCAACATTGCCTAAACAATATTGGTTTGGGCTAGTCCCATTTCGCTCGCCACTACTTTGGGAATCACTTTTGTTTTCTTTTCCTACGGGTACTTAGATGTTTCAGTTCCCCGCGTTAGCTCACTGCTTGCAGTGTATTAGAGTCTTCCTCTAATGGGTTGCCCCATTCGGAAATCCACGGATCAATGGTTATTTGCACCTCCCCGTAGCTTATCGCAGCTTATCACGTCCTTCATCGCCTCTGAGAGCCAAGGCATCCCCCATGTGCCCTTATTTACTTTCTTTTTCTATCTATCAACAACCGAAGTCATTGATAGCAGGGTTTGATAGATTATATTCCTATAATCTTTCTTTACTTGCTCTTTTATTACATCATGTCAAAGATCTTCTTGTCTGTGAACAGCTTCCTGTTATACTTCTATAACGACTGTCGAAGACACTGTGGAGAATAACGGATTCGAACCGTTGACCCCCTGCGTGCAAGGCAGGTGCTCTAGCCAGCTGAGCTAATCCCCCGATTTTGTGCAGTCTACAGTGAACAGTTGACAGTTAACAAGCACGATCGCTTGTCCTTTAACTGTGGACTGAATACTGAGTACTGTTCAATCGTAGTCCCAGGCAGATTTGAACTGCCGACCTCTACATTATCAGTGTAGCGCTCTAACCAACTGAGCTATAGGACTGGCTTTTTCGTTCAACCTGAAACTGATTTGCCAGCTTCTTGGTTTCTCTTGTATCCGGTTTGTTAAACCAGGTATATCTTAATAACAACATATGTGAGTGCAGTAACTTCCCTATTATACCTAAGCGGACAGTCACTCCAGAAAGGAGGTGTTCCAGCCGCACCTTCCGGTACGGCTACCTTGTTACGACTTAGCCCCAGTCACCAGTTTTACCCTAGGACGCTCCTTGCGGTTACGCACTTCAGATACCCCCGGCTCCCATGGCTTGACGGGCGGTGTGTACAAGGCCCGGGAACGTATTCACCGCGCCATGGCTGATGCGCGATTACTAGCGAATCCAGCTTCACGGAGTCGAGTTGCAGACTCCGATCCGAACTGGGAGAGGCTTTGGGGATTAGCATCCTGTCACCAGGTAGCAGCCCTTTGTACCTCCCATTGTAACACGTGTGTCGCCCCGGACGTAAGGGCCGTGCTGATTTGACGTCATCCACACCTTCCTCGCATCTTACGACGGCAGTCTTATTAGAGTCCTCAGCTTAACCTGTTAGTAACTAATAATGTGGGTTGCGCTCGTTATGGCACTTAAGCCGACACCTCACGGCACGAGCTGACGACAACCATGCAGCACCTACATACCTGCTATTGCTAGAAGTCCCTTTTCAAGGACGGTCAGGTACATTTCAAGCCCGGGTAAGGTTCCTCGCGTATCATCGAATTAAACCACATGTTCCTCCGCTTGTGCGGGCCCCCGTCAATTCCTTTGAGTTTCACCGTTGCCGGCGTACTCCCCAGGTGGATTACTTATCGCTTTCGCTTAGTCACTTACGGTATATCGCAAACAACTAGTAATCATCGTTTACGGCGTGGACTACCAGGGTATCTAATCCTGTTTGATCCCCACGCTTTCGTGCTTGAGCGTCAGTTATGGCTTAGTAAGCTGCCTACGCAATCGGAGTTCCTCGTTATATCTAAGCATGTCACCGCTACACAACGAATTCCGCCTACTTCATCCATACTCAAGAATCCCAGTTTCAACGGCAGTGTTCAGGTTGAGCCTGAAAATTTCACCGCTGACTTAAAATCCCGCCTGCGCACCCTTTAAACCCAATAAATCCGGATAACGCTCGCATCCTCCGTATTACCGCGGCTGCTGGCACGGAGTTAGCCGATGCTTATTCGTACAGTACATGCAATACATTACACGTAATGTCTTTTATTCCTGTACAAAAGAAGTTTACAACCCGTAGGGCAGTCTTCCTTCACGCGATTTGGCTGGTTCAGACTCTCGTCCATTGACCAATATTCCTCACTGCTGCCTCCCGTAGGAGTCTGGTCCGTGTCTCAGTTCCAGTGTGGGGGACAAACCTCTCAGTTCCCCTATCCATCGTTGCCTTGGTAAGCCGTTACCTTACCAACTAGCTAATGGAACGCATGCCCATCTACATCCGATAAATCTTTAACAAATATTGCCATGCGGCATCCCTGTATTATGCGGTATTAGTCCGAATTTCTCCGGGTTATTCCCCTGATGTAGGTAGGTTGCATACGTGTTACTCACCCGTGCGCCGGTCGCCATCAAAGTATTGCTACTCTATGCTGCCCCTCGACTTGCATGTGTTAGGCCTATCGCTAGCGTTCATCCTGAGCCAGGATCAAACTCTTCTTTGTATATTCTTTTTTTTAAGTCTTTTGTGATCCTGTCCTTATCGATTCACTTATTAAGTAAATTGACGGTATAATATTTTCTAGCACCGAAGTGCTATTGTACTACACTCATATGTTGTCAAAATTTCAAAGATCGTTATCTGTTCGCT
>NZ_SPPK01000013.1 GCF_004569505.1 Dysgonomonas mossii | reverse complement strand
AACAAAAACAAGTAAAGCTAAAATAAAAATGACCCCGTCGACCAGGATATTTTAGGGGTAATAATAAAGTTTTTTCAGGGGTCAATTTAGACTTGGCAAAAGGGGGCAATCTGAACTGGATTTTCCAATAGTTGCCAAAACTGCATTGGGATTCTCCCACCAGTCTAAAGTCCATATCTTAAGTATTTTCCAACCAAGCATTCTCAGTACACTATTCTGTACGATTTCCCTATCCCGAACCATTTTAGCCCGCCTGTAATTTTCCCCGTCACATATAATACCAAGTCTATATCTGAACGGATTATCCTTATCTACAATGCCAATATCTATTTTATAGCCCGAACAACCGATATTTGTATCGACTTTGTACCCTAATCTTTCGAGTTGGCTTGCTATCAGATTATTTATAGAAAATTCAGACATTGTATTTTGCGTTCTATTTACTATTTGCCCCCCTTTTTCGGCATATTCCAGAAAGCGTTTAAGTCCCGCAACACCGACTGCCCCTGTCCGATTAAGGTCAATTTGATCGGAACGTAAAGTAGAATAGATAATCATTTCATATCTAGCTCTTGATACGGCCACATTTAGTCTACGTTCCCCCCCTTCTCTATTTAGAGGACCGAAATTCATACTTACCCGACCTTCCTTATCCGGGCCATATCCTACCGAAAACAGAATGATATCTCTTTCGTCTCCCTGTACATTTTCCAGATTCTTGATAAATATAGGCTCTTCACATTCTAATGCCAGACTCTCCAGCTGAGAATTGAGCATGAAAACATCGGACAGTAAATCCTCTATAAGAGATTGCTGGACTGAACTGAATGTTACCACTCCAATGCTCCTCTTTCTTAGTTTCTCATCTTTCAACCGTCTTACTATTTCATCCACTATAGCTTGTGCTTCTGCTTTATTTTGTCGCGACTTGCCTTTATCATAGTGCCCATCGATAGGAACAAACCTGACCTTGGATTCAATATTATCAGGTGAAGGGAACGTCAATAGTTTATTGTCATAATATTCCGAATTACTAAATGCGATCAAGCTTTCATGCTTGCTCCGATAATGCCAGAGCAAATATTTGGAAGGCATGGAAAGGGCTAGGCAATCGTCCAGAATACTTTCCAGATCTTCCATTTCTATATTGTCTTCGTCTGTGGAGTTTACAGAAAAGAAATTAGTCGGAGGCATTTGTTTCGGGTCACCAACTATCACTACATTTTTCCCGCGTGCGATAGCTCCCACCGCCTCGTAGGTCGGCATTTGAGAAGCTTCGTCAAAAACGATGAGATCAAATTTGTCTGCATCCACATCTATATATTGAGCAACAGATATAGGGCTCATCAGCATACACGGACACATTCTTGGAAGCAGGCTTGGAATAAGATCGAATAATCTACGAATAGAAATACCTCGGGCATTGTTTCGTATATTTCGTTGCAGAATACCGACTTCCGAGTTTTGAGTTGCTTCTCTAATGAAAGATGGAAGATTGGCGGCTAATTTAGCGATCAACTCTTTTCTTGTCAATTGTTCAAAGTCGGCAACCAGTCTTTTATATTTTTCTATTGTATCATTGAAAATCTTTCCTTTAAACAGTTGCAGATTCGGTTCTTTGGAGATAATATATTCAATTGCAGCCTTGTAAAAGCTTTTATAGAATATACTTAAAAGATTGGCTGTTTCAATGTTAGCATCTTTGTATTGATCGGCTACAAAATCTATTTGTAAAGCTTGCATTTTATTGTAGACAAGCAACCATTGATACCAGTCTTTGAGTTTATCCAAATTCTCCAACCAAATATTAAGCTGTTCCAAAACAGAATCTATCCAGTTGTCGGATTGCTTATACAGAATATCTTCTCTTGTGCCCAGTACGCTATATAACAGTTTTTCTTGTTGATCCAGTTTTGGAATAAGATTGTTTATTGTTATCAAAGCGCCACCATGCATTCCTCTGAAAGTACTGATACCATCTGATAGCTGTAGCGATAATACACGCTTTATATTTGTGGCTTTGGATATGTCCTTTGCGTGTTCCAGTATTAATGAGTTAATGGCTGAAGTGTCTGTAATGATCTGTTCTATAGTCTTCCAATCTTCGCTACCATTACGTCCATACTTTTTGAAGTACAGAGGCATATCGTCCTCATACTTTTTCAAATAGGTTTGTTCCGATTGAAACTTTATTATATCCTCTAAAGTTGATGATATTTGATCATTGTTCAATTGATAGGTTGCATATCCTATAAGTTGTTTCTTTATAGATCGTTGTCCGAGAAATCGAGGGATAAACCATTTGTTTAAGGTCTGATTCCAGTCGAACAACATTCTTTTAGCATCAAGAGACAATACTCCTTCCGAGAATCCGGAAAGTAAGCTTTGTTTTAAACGATCTCTGTTTTTTCCATGTTCACATACATCCTTGTATTCATCTAATATTTCGCTTAGTTGAGGAGATATAAGCAGTGCAGCAGTAAGTTCAGGTATATTTAATAATTTATCAATTATATCTGTTACAGTTTTGGTATTCTTCTTATCCTTGTAAACTTCAAATTCGGCAAACAGATCGGGTAACTGACTGAGCTGCTTTCGAATATCAGATATAAGACTGATTAGACCTTGAATGCTGTTAGACGCATCATCTTTAATCGCAGATGAATATTGCCCAATAGTGATGCCGGTTAAAGGGTGTTTATATGGATGCCCACAAGCATTGGCTGTGGATATTAGCAGTTCTAACGTTTCGTCCCATTGATGAAGTCTGTTTTTATCCAGCTCAGACAGAAGGACTTCCGGTATATAAAATAGAGGGTCAGCATCTATCTGTTGATATTTTACAATAGCGTCGTAAAGCGAAATGCCGAATGGATATACCTTGTGCAAAGCCTCGATATAAGTATTCATTTCGGTACGCAGGGCAAAAATACGTTCAGCTTCTTGCTTAAAGTTCTCAGGAGGCGTAGTCTTTACTATCTCAGTTGTTTCTTTCAACTGTGAAAGAATCATTCCCTTTTTTGTCTTGTTAGAATGCAGTTCCAAGCAAAAGGGAGCTAAGCCGATGGCTTCGAGACGGCGTTGAACTACCGACAATGCTGCCATCTTTTCAGCAACAAACAAAACTCGTTTACCTCTATACAAAGCATTAGCTATGAGATTCGTAATTGTTTGCGACTTACCTGTTCCGGGAGGGCCATGCAAGATGAAATTTCGTCCTTCGGATGCTTCCCAAATAGCCTCTAGCTGTGAAGAGTCGGCACTGATAGGCAAAACTATCTCGTTGGGAGGAATCGTGTTGTCCAGTGTTTTGGCATCAACTTCACATTCCTCAACGTTCCATTCTATCCTACCGTTCATGAGACTGGAAACAACATTATTCTCAATAAGCTTATGAGAATTATTGTGAATATCGTTCCACATAATAAACTTACTGAAAGAGAATAGGCCTAAAATGGCTTGCTCTTCCACATCCCATTTTGGCTGATTCTTTATACTATTCCGAATAATTGAATAAATGAGTTTAACATTCACTCCACTATCATCCACGGGTAGAGGATCTAATCCTGAAATAGTGATGTTGAAATTCTGACGAAGCATTTCCAATAATGTAATGTTCATCATTGTTTCTTCTTCTCTGGAACGGATTACATAGCCTTTGGCGGCCGATTTGCGTATTATTTCGACAGGGATAAGTAATATTGGAGCATAGCGTGGACGCTCGCTCGATTTTGTTTCGTACCATTTCAACAAGCCTAAAGCTATATACAGTGTATTAGCCCCGTTCTCCTCCATAGCTGTACGTGACGAACGATATAGGTATGTAAGGGCTTTGTCCAGTTCGTTTTCGGTCAGATAAGAGCGAAGCCGTTTTTGTGTCAATTCCGATTTTATCAGATCAGTTATAGGATCGGCTTCTGAAACTGATTTGTAAAGCCCATAATCAAATAATGGATTGTCCCAATCAGTCGGTTTATGCATTATTCTGAATTCGTCGCCATCAGCTAAAGCATCTTCAAACAAGTCAAGATTAGCAGAAATGAGCTGTAACGTATTTTTTGTAATCCTTATATTCAGAAGATTATTTCGCAGACTTAAATCCAGTAATTTTCGCTCCCACAGTAACTGTTTGGTAACAATAACCTCGGAACTTATTCCTGACAAATCATAGGGGTTTATAGTCTGGGGTGTTGCTTGTGACCTGTCCGAAATAGAAACAGTCTCTCCTTCTTTTATTTCCCAATGCTGCCCATTCAATATTCGCTGCGGGATTGGTTTGATTCCCGAAAAACGAGTTCTCTTTACATCTATAGCCAATATGAAATCGGGTTGTGAAATACGTTTGTTTGCAATTTTTACAGCCTGATCGAAATCCACATTTTGCCCCATATTCATGCAAGTGGTTTCCACGAGTGTGATGTCATTAATGCCGTCAGCTATTCTCTTATTAATTAGAGATACATCCTCAACAACACTGTCGGGAGATGTTTCAGGAACAAGCCAGCCTCCGGCAAATGCATGTCCGTTGACCACAATAATAAGCGGGTATATCCCGATTGCTTCTAAGCATGAAGCATATAGCAAAGCCATGTCAAGACAAGTGCCCAGCTTTTGAGTCATTACTGAATCTACAAGGCGGATTCGTTGTCCGTAGTCTTCAAAACTAGCAGGAACGGTGCTGTATATAATTTCCTGTTCGGCAATGGCTGTATATATGGCAGCCATTTGTTTTTGTACTCTATCGGGATTGCGACTTTGATATTCGTCTAATGACGGACTACCTGTCCATTGTTCCAAGATAGTTGCAGCCCGTTTTATTATAGGCAGTGTTGCCGGATGATTGGGCGTAACAAATGCAGATAACATTTCCGGTAAAACAGCAATGCCTCCCCACTGATCGTAAGCCAAAACATTGATAGGATATTTTTCTTCAAACAGGAGTTCATCTTTTGAATATATTTTTAGAGATATATCGCCGGATATGCGCTCTGTAAGCTGGGCAAAGTAATTGGCCGAAAGATTTAACTTAGGTACTTCGACTCTGATCTTTTCTTTTGCATTGATTACTTCTATGGATATAGGAACAGCTGTTGCGAATTCGGGATCTGCCGTCAACTCTATCTTCAATTCCTTTAGTATTTCTTCTGTCAGGTTCTCTATCGAAAAATCTCGTATAACAGATACCCGATTCTGTTGCATAGCAAAATTTACAACAGGCAGATATGAAAATTCAATATTAAGTTTACTCCGTTCGTTTTCCATAGCTAGAGAACTCTTTGTTATAATTAGTTTGAAATACCTTTCTTATTTTAATAAGGTTTAAAGATAATAATCTATCCTACAATTCTCACACTACTTCTCCCATTTGCAGACTTTATCACCTGAATCTGAGTTGTTATGCGTTCTTTCATTTCTTCCACATGGGAGATAACTCCAATCTTCCGTCCCTGAGTCTGTAGGTTATCTAATGCATCCATAGCAATACTAAGGGTATCAATATCCAATGCACCAAAGCCTTCGTCAATAAAGAGAGATTCTATTTTCATCCTGTTTGATGAAAGAGAAGACAGACCAAGCGCCAAAGCCAAAGATATCAGGAACGATTCTCCACCCGATAATGAATGTACTGAGCGAACCTCTCCCAACATATCGTTATCTACAACTTGCAGAGCTAATGTATCAGGGATTTTTTCCAGGCTATAACGTTGAGTTAAATCCTCAAGATGTTTATTTGCATAGCTTAGTAACACATCCAGTGTATAGCCTTGAGCGATAGTCTTGAATTTATTGCCATTGGCAGAACCCAAGAGATCATTGAGCTTTGCCCAATTTTCATAAAGCTCTGATTTTTCCTTCAATTCTTTTTCGAAAGTCTTGAATTGCTCTTTCCCTCTTTCGTGGCTCAATAAAGTAACCTCTATTTCGGATAGTCGTTTATTTATATTTTCAGTTAGTCCAGAGATTATATTTATATTTTCAGATAAGCTGTCTTTTGTTTCTTCATCTAAAGGTTTGTCCTCTGATTCCTGATGTTTCAAACCTCTTTTCTTTCGCTCGGCTAATGTCGCCTCTGTCGTCAGCCGTTTATTTTGTATTTCTGTAAGATACAGCTTTTCTTGATTGATCCATTCCCGTGATTTTGAAATCAAATCTTTCAGTATTTTAGCATTTATCTGATGCTTCTCGTCTTTTAACCATTCGTCTATTTGTATTTTAAGACGATCTATTTCTTTTTCATTAGCTTCGGAGTCTTTCTTCTGTTGTTCTATTTTACCAGTCAGAGAGGATTTTTGTGCATCAACTTTTTCTTTCTCGGTATTTAAGTCTTCAAATAGTTTAGATTGGGATTCTCTTAGATTAGTATAATATTTCTCAACTTCTACTACTGACTTACCATCCAGAAGTTGCTTACGTTGTTCTATATTCTTCTGATATGCCTCTTCTTCTGTCCGGTGCGATCTCTCCTTATTGGATATGTTTTCGAGAATAAGGTTTTTTGCTTTCTCATCGGTAATAATTCTGGCTGAAACGTTCTCTAGCAATAAGACAGAGCTATCTAATCTTTCTTTGTTTTCATTCCATTGGGAGGTAAACGAAGAGAGTTCTTTACTTAAAACTGCTGAGTTAAACTTTATTTCCCAGTCGGGGAGTAGATTCAAATTATCTTTTAGATTATTGTATGAGTTGGTATATTGTTCCGCAAAATTCTTGATGTAAGTTTCGAATTCTGTTATACCTTTTTGGGTTTGCTCAATCTGTCTTTTTAATTTGTCGATATTATTCTGAACTCTCTGCTTATTAGTTTCTAATTCCTCTTCATTTATTTTCTGAGATTGCTCAACATTATCTTTAAACGGATGATGAGAACTCCCACAAACAGGACAAGCCTCGCCATCTACCAATTTATGTCTAAGATTAATTATCTCTGTGGGTAGAAGATTGTTCAATCGTTCGGCTTCTGCGTCCAACGTTTTCAGTTGCTCCTGAGATGTTGCCAACATGGATATGTTTGTATTCAAACTGTTAGATGCATTTCTTTTTTGTTGTTGTGCAGAATAGGCTGTATTAATAAGGTTTTCTATCAGGTCAATTTTTGATACAATAGTTTTGTAAGCTTCATTATCCGAGAACCATTTTTCCAGTTGATCCTTATCTTTAGTCGTTTTCTCTTTAGAATCTTTTAAATTAGCTATAGTTTGATCAGAATTTAACAACTGCTTCCTGTATGTTTCCAATTCCTTTTTTGACTCAGCCTGCTTCTCTATTAAGACTTGAATTTTCAGATCGAGCTCTTTAGCTAAATTCATATCGGGCTTTAGACTATTATATTTTATCTCTGACTCTTGCTGTGTTTTTTTAGTTTCAGAGAGAGATTTAGAAATCTTTTCTAATTGTTCGGATATGCTTTTAAGGCTAGACTCATTATTTTCTATTTCAGCTAATATATTTTTCTGCCCATTATTCTTGTTGATAAATTCAATATAAGGATCCCGTATCTCTAAGGATTTATCTATCATATCCATGTACTCGTAGCGTGAAGAAGCTTCTCTTATCGCTGTCTGAATAATTTCAAGTTCTTTCTCAGCCAGATCGAGTTCATATTTTATCTGTTGATCTTCTTTAATCCATGATAGTTTTCTCTCTATCTGATTAGTTTGAATTTTGAATGGTTTTAATTCTTCGTTCTTTGTCTTTTTCTCACTGATGAGTACTCCCAACTCTTCATCGGTTAAAAGTTTGATATCGTTCATCCGTTGGAGAATCAGATCAAGAGCAGTTCTCGCTCCAGTTGTTTTTTGGTAGATGGAAACTGATATTTTAGAATATATTTCTGTTCCTGTCAGTTTTTCCAACAATTCAGCTTTCTCGCTCGACTTAGCTTTAAGGAAATTTGCAAAATCTCCCTGAGCCAGCAAAACGGCGCGTGTAAATTGATCAAAAGTTAGCCCAATTAGTTCTACAATCCGATTGAGTAAATTACTTTTGGTTCCTTGTTCCTCATTATTTTTAGTAAGATTATTCAATTTGATAGACGTTGCTTGTAAAGCTCCATCAGCTTTCCCTCTAGCTCGTCTTACCATCCATCGGGAACGATATTTATCTCCATTCAGGGCAATAAAGTCAACTTCGGCATAACCCTCACTCGTCCCCCTTCTTAGAATATTACGACTATCTTTTTGGGTGATCGTCTTGTCTTCTACATCATACACATTGACAGAAGATTCTGCTTTATTTAATCTCGGAGCATTATCGAAAAGAGCAAGACAAAGGGCATCTAATATAGTCGATTTACCGGCGCCTGTTTGCCCTGTGATAGCAAATATCCCTGACGATTTTAGAGGTTCGACAGTAAAATCAATATCGAATTCACCTTCCAGTGATGCCAGATTTCTCCCTCTGATTGCTAATATCTTCATAAATTGATTTCGTGTATCACTGTTTGTAAAAGAGATTTCATCTTATCGGGCATCTCGTTACCATAACGACTTGTAAAAACATCTTCTGCCATTTCCATCGGATTGATTGTCTTTAATTCTTCATAGGTAATCACTTTTGATTTTCTATCCGATTTAACTTTAAAAGGAACAGCAATTGCCAACCGAACAGCTTTACCTTGTAATGCTTCTTCTATTTGATTGCGCATGGATGGCTCCGGCTCAGTCAATAAAACTTTCAATTCCAAATAAGGAGATGCTTTTGTTATTTCACCGTCAGGTAATGATTTTATTTCTTCTAGAATTTCAGCTAACGGTTTTGGCTGTTTAGGTAAGCTAATTAAACCCACTAATGGTTCAAAGTCTAAACGCTCTATATTTTTCAATTGACCATTTTCTATTTCGATCAGATTTGCTCCTTGCTTGTAATTTTTTTCCGCAAAAGACATCGGTAAAGGACTGCCCGCATAACGCACATTCTCACGTTTGGATACTCTTTGTGGTTTATGTAAATGACCTAAAGCCGTATAAACAATATCTTTTTTATCAAATACTTCAGGAGAGATACATTCCAAACCTCCGATAATAGTTCGTTCGGAACGATCATTCTCGGAAATTTCAGAGCCCGTTGCCTGTAAGTGCCCCATTACAATAACTGGCAAATCGGTTTCTTTTATTTGTTGCAACTCCGAATGTAGTTTATCATAAAGAGCAGAAACTCCTTTTGCATAACTCTCAGCATTGGGATAATCTCCTTGACGAAGATAGGGTACTGCAATGCACCAAGCCTGCACTTCTCCATCTTTAGATAGAGGTACAAATAGCTGTCGGCAATCAATTTCTCCATCTTCATTTTTGCTAACGATTCCTCTTATATATACATTCATCTCTTCCAGAAGAGGATTCGGGGCTTCTAATCGCCCGGAAGAATCATGATTACCTGCAATGATAACTATTTGTAGGTTGGGATTCTCTGTTGTTACTTCTCTAAGAAAACGATAGTATATTTTTTGCGATTCGGCAGATGGGTTCGGACTGTCAAATATATCTCCGGCAACAAGTAGTATATCCACTTGCTGTTCTTTGATCGTCTTTTTTAGCCAGTCAAAGAAATATGTATGTTCTTCTTTACGGTCATAACCGAAAAAGTATTGTCCTATGTGCCAATCGGCGGTGTGGAGCATGATCATATTATTGCCCTTTCATATTTCTCAATAAATTTTATTTGCCCTTCATACCTTTTTTTGATAAGCTCTATCAAAGCGATACAAACTTTTCCATATTGTTCCTCTGTCAATGTAGGTTGTTCTGGTCTATAAGCTCCATGAGAAAGATCTTGCATAAAGGTATAAGTTGCAATATCTTCATTAAGTTTATCCTTCATGAAATCATATATGGTATCATTCTTACTGTCTGTTATACTACAGTTTTCGAATCTAATTATTGTCTCAATAATATGTCGTATAGAATTACCTGTTGTATGCGATGGTGATTTTTTCCCAATAGATATTTCATATATATCACATAAATGTTCAATATATGGGATTGTATAGTTTGTATTAAATTCTTCTAAAGTTCCATTTCTTAAGAATAATTTTTTAACTATGATTTCATTAACTGCTAATATTCTCATAAATTCAATATTATGAGTTAGCACTAGAAGCCTTTCTTTATTCTTTTCTATATTTGGATAAAGGATAGAAAAGTCCTTTAGAATACTAGCCATTGTATATACATAATTAAAATCAAGACTTGAAATAGGGTCATCTATGATAAAGAATAGTTTTTTATAATCACTAGACTTTTGAATCTTTAGATGTACATCTCCTAAATAATAAGCAAATGCGACTAGGCTCTTTTCCCCATCACTAAAAACACTAGATAACTGATCCGATTTCAATGATTTATCTTTTAGATAAAAGGAGAATGTAGATTCATCAAATTTATATTTATCAGCAAAAAAGTATTGGAGGACTTGTTGTATTGTCTTAGCAACTATACTTCTTCTTTCTATTTGTACTGTTGCTAATTTCATTTTAATTTCTTCGTCCTTACTTTTTATTTGTTTTGCTAAAGAATGTAATATTTCCTTATTAGAGTGATTAATTATCAACAACTCATTGTATACAAGTTTGCAAATTACTCTTCGAATATTTTTATTTTCTTCGTGAATATCATTTTTTCTCGTATTCAATCTTATTATTTTCTCATTGTTGCTCGCAATAATGTTATTAAATCCTATTAATATTTGCTCTAAATCATTTTTTTGAAAATCTACCGTTTTCCCAATATTTTTTATTTTCTGTGCTATATGTTTTTTTAGAGTATCAATACAATTAATAGCTCTTTCAATATCATTATCTTCTAAAATATTTAGAGATATATCTTTCATTGAAAAAATATACATTGAAGTATAGTTGTCAAACACAATTTTTCTCTTGTTAGTGATATCTTGTAAGCTATTAACTTTTAAAACTAGTAAATCTAGTTGTTTAATATAATCTTCTAACCTTTGTATTGTTTTAGACTCGGTATCTTTTAGGAACTTATTATACTTATCAATTAAGGAGAGAGCATCTTCTGCTAGAAATTGTTCACAAAATGGGCATAAATTATCATCTGCTAATAAATCTAAACCTTGAGTTATAAAATTATACTTAGATTTAACAATCTCTTTGAACTCTATAGCAAGATTACTTAATTCAAAATTTTGAACTAAGTAATCTTGTATCTCTTGAATTAAATCTATAGGTATTTCAATTGATTTTATAGATTCAATATCTAATATGTCATCAGGGAAATTCTTGATCGAATCATACTGTTGGTAAGCAGTCTCGTAGCTGACATCAAATATAAATGGGGATGAGTCTTTACTTATTATCGATTCGAATTTTAATAAGTCTTTATATTCTTGGAGACGCTTTATGTCCTTTATTAAGTTAATTTTATTTTCTAATGTCGTTTCTACGGAATTTCTGATTATGTCTTCTGTTGCTTTTTGTTTTTCTACTAATAATTTCAATTGATCTTTTTCTGCTTCAATATCTATATTTCCTTCTCCTAAAATAAATCCAATAATATTGTTCCCATCTTTAGAATAGCTAATTTGACGCACATTTTTATCTATATAATCACTATTAAAAACATGATATTTATATCTGGAATCTGATACTATAGGAGGCCTTCCTTTATATAATTTAATATTAAGATTGTCAACAACAGTTTCAGTATTATGCCCATTTTCGTCTGTTTCTAGATTATTAACTTTAAAATTGAATTCACATTCTTCTTTTTCTAAAGATATGTATTTATCACAGCTTTGAGGGAGAGCGTCTATATTCTCCGCCAGTGCAAACATTCGGCTAATAAAAGTTTTTCCGCTACCATTATTAGCATAAATGCCAAGTTTCATTCTCTGAAACCTTGTGATCTTTTGGCTTAAATTGCTTATTGGTGCTAGATTTTTACAATCAATATTTATTGATATTTGTGTTTTCTTAGCCATATATTATTTACTGTTATAAATGAATCTCAAATTTAACTAAAAAACAATCTCAACCATCTAAAATATTTCTATATTATTGGGATAAAAGAGTGATCTCAATTTAATTGTGATAGTATAGGATTTACTTGAAAGCCTTATCCAACAATTATGCTCTTTTCTAAATAATCTTATGAATTAATATTATTTATTCGATTTAGGTAATGAGAAGCGTCATTCTCAATTAAAAAAAAGTATTTTATTATTGGAAAAACCATTTGGCTACGGCTTCCATAGTTTCAGAAGCAACTGGTATTCATCAGAAGTGTATTTGTTTATATAAAAGAGAATTAGAGATAAGAATGGAAAATTACTAAATGCAAAGCTTGGTATATTACTGCAAATTCTGCATTTATTAATCATAAAATATTCTGCATTCTATTTTATATAAATGTTGGTATTGTACCAATACAAACATTTATTTTTTATGCGCCCTTATATACGAGATAAAAGTATATTAAGATAGATGTACAATATCCGATTCAAATAATTGATCATTTTAATGAGAATCTCATCTTTTATTATTTAATGTATTTGAGTCTTTAATTAGGAACTTAGCAATAATATCCATTGAACTTGGTATGTATACTAAAAAAGGATTATCTTTGTATTAGATATTGTTTAGACAAACTTTTACTGTTTTTTGTTACTCGTTTGTTACTCGACATCTAAAGTTTGATATTAAAGCGTTATATATCAGGCGGGAATAAACCAATGGGGCTGACTGGCTTTATGATGTCGGTATAGGATGCGATAGAGTTTTCGACGTTTCTTTTTATAATTTTGTAGCTATTAACAATACTTTAAGACGAAATACTTAGTAATCTCTTTTTGGCATAAAGTTCCAATAGTCGATATTAGTTATTATCTCTACAGTAACCTTGCGATCTCCTTCACGCACGATATGC
>NZ_SPPK01000012.1 GCF_004569505.1 Dysgonomonas mossii | reverse complement strand
AAAATCCCCTGTTGGGTTACATTCCAGCAGGGGACATTTTTATTTTGGCGTAAGGGGTTAAACGTATTTTGGAAAAGAGGGTCAATTTAGACTTGGCAAAAGGGGGCAATTAACACTGGATTTTCCAATAATGAAGCGGGATATTATTTCGGTGTGGCAATGGCGACCTATGCGAAGAACGGAAACAAATGGGTATTTGGTGCGGAATATCTGGAACGCTATTACCCGTATCGGGAAAAACGATTACCGATAGCACAATTCACGGCTGAAGGAGGTTATTACTACAATTTTTTGACTGATCCGTCTAAAACAGTTTTCCTTTCGTTGGGTGGTTCTGCCCTTGCAGGCTATGAAACATCAAATTGGGGCGAAAAGACTTTATACGATGGCTCTACACTTCAACATAAAGATGCTTTTATCTATGGCGGGGCTATCACACTGGAGATTGAAACGTACCTGACTGATCGTGTTGTATTACTTGTTACAGGGAGAAAACGCATCCTCTGGGGCAACTCTACGGGGCATTTTCACGGGCAGTTCGGTGTAGGAATCAAATTTATAATCAATTAAGAGGCACAGTCTCTTTTGTCTAACAGAATATACAATACAATAATGATGAAAAGAATAAAGACTTTTTTCGGAATAACAGCATGGCTGGCAGCAATAATGCTGCTGGCCTTAGCCTGTAGTAGCGATATGGATATTAATAAGGTTTACGCATTTGATCTGGTTTGTATGCCAGTTCAGAAAAAAATCGTTCAGGGAGAGGTGGCGGAGATCCGTGCACAGATTGTAAAGGAAGGGAACTTCCAAGACACTAAATTCTACATTCGCTATTTTCAAGTAGATGGCAAAGGTCAATTACAACTCGATAATGGCACTATACTTCTACCAAACGATTTATATCTTTTGGAAAAGGAAACGTTTCGAATGTATTACACTTCTCATTCTACTGACCAACAAGTCGTAGATGTGTACATCGAAGATAGCCACGGACAGGTAGTGCAAAAGACATTTTCTTTCCAAAATGACCGGGGTGACGAGGAAGAATTACCAACTGAAACGGAATAGCATGATGACAATGATGATAATCTCATACATAGTTACTTGGGTAAATATGATTTGTGCTTACGTAACTGCTCCAACGGACGTTGAGCTGTGGAATGAAGAAGTTGAATAGTAACAACCCGACAAACGCTCGAAGATTCTTTGGGCGTTTGTCTTATATAAGACTAGACAATGAAATATATAACAATCCTATTGATCGCTTTACTTCATTTGCCTGCATGGAGACAGCAAAGCAATTCTTTAAATAGAAAATCACAAATAGAACACTGTATGAAGCCTATTTATTCCATTACAGCATTTTATCAGATAGCGGATTCTTTACAAATGACTATTGATGAGTTATCGGATTATCCGATAATATCTCCAATAAAGAAGTCTGGGCGTATCTCATCAGGTTTCGGTATGCGAAAGCACCCATGCTACAAAAGACGAAAATTTCATACGGGAATTGATATTCCACAAGCAAAAGGAACTCCAGTGTATGCGGCAGGTAATGGAACAGTGACAGCCATAGGTTACGATTCGGGGTATGGCTATTTTATAGAGATTCAACATGCCAGTGGTTTTCGTTCATTCTACGCTCATTTAAGTTGGATATTGGTCAATGTGGGCGATAAGATAAGCATCACTCAACAAATCGCTTGTATGGGTAACACAGGAGTAGCCACAGGAAGCCATTTGCACTATGAGATAAGGAAAGGTAAACGTTATTTGAATCCGATAGGTTGGTGCTACCTGCTATTTAAATACTTAAATAATGATTTCTCATAGAAAAAACTAAAATCACAGATGAAATATTACTTGCCGAATATCAAAAATTAACAAAAACAACTAACTTTGAAATAAATCAATAGTCTATGAATTACATACAGAAAAATCTACTATCCGGGGAAGAAATAAAATATGTTGCAAAGCTGCATTTTTTCCTATTCGTTCAACCGATTATATTGTTGATTATCGGTGCTTTTTTAGCATCAAGTCCTAAAGAAATATCAGCCATGACTCATTATGCGGGTTTGCTGATTTTGTTCTTTGGGATTGTATCGTTATTGTCAAGAATACTAATAAAAGTAGGTTCTTCTTATGCAGTAACTAACAAACGTGTGATACTTAAAACAGGAGTTATCAGTCGCAGAGCTGTAGATTTGGTATTGGCGAAATGTGAAGGTCTTCATATAAAACAAAGTATCTTAGGTCGGATATTTAATTTCGGAACAATTACTGTTACTACAGGAGGTGTTTCAAGTTCCTATCCGTATATAGCCAATCCATTGGATTTCAGACGGGAAATAAATATGCAGATAGGATAAAAAACATGTAACCTTTGATAACTTACAGATAAACAATTTAGAATATCTTTTTATTAAAAACTAAATATATATAATGCTATGAATTTATTTCGCCAGAAAAGAGTAGAACAACTTTTTGCAGAGACATATGAACGTCTTAGAGTTGAAATCAACAATATTAGTATACCTAATGTTGAGGATCTAAACGATAAGGCTCGTCAACTTACTGAAAAATATAGAGTTGAAGTTCCATCGATCCATAAAGAAGGCATAACTTCTTCCTTAAATTTGGAAGATAGCGATGAACATATCTATAAAGAAAATGCTTATGCTTCTTATCCAAGGAAAGATGTAGTTGCAACTGCGACTTTTACAGTACCAATTACAGGTAATGAAGACTTTTTTGGCTTATTACCTACAATGTATTCTCAAAATTCTTTCTTAGCTTTAGTTAGTGGTGAAAGTTTAAAATTCAAAATCCGAACTGGTTATGTTAGACTGGAATTATCTGAAGAATGGAAAGAGTTTATAAAGAAAACCTCCATTAATGCTGTTGAATTTATAGAAACAAACTTAAAAAATCTAGCTACTGATTTTGATAAATTTAATATTGGGTTATTCCCCGAGATTCTACAAGCTCTAGAGGAAAGAAAAAAGGATTGGATAAAGAAAAAAGAGATTGACAGAGATATTAATCCTTTCAAATAACATATACACTTATGGCAAAAATAAAAATAGAAGAAGTTGTCGATCATTTAGACTCTGAATTTAGAAAAGCACTCGAAGCAACATTAAAAGAGCATTTTCCTAACCAAAGTTTTGATGCTAGGGCAGTGTTTCGAACTTTTAAAAAACAAGTATATAGAAAATGTAGTGCTTGGGAGGATATCCCTGATCAATTTGTTGAAAAAGACTAATGTTTTTAGATGCTAATAATAAATTAAAATTATGAATACAAAATTTTTCATTGACACAGAAGCGAATGATGATGAAGCTTATGGTTTAGCTATGCAGTTCGCTTGTGAACTTGCAAAAAAAGATTCTAACGTAAAAAGAATCGTGTTATATATTCACACAAAGCAAAATACAGGGTGGTTTGATAGATTGTTTGGTAATGAAACCGTAAAAAAATTATTTAATGGTGTTAAATTTAATGATTGCCCTGTTCTTTTTAAGTTTGAAACAAAGTTGACATATAAAGGTGCTATATATGGCAATCCTTCAGATATAGTTATATGTTGTGGCATTGATGCAGATGATATATTAAAAATAGACGATTATCATTCGGTTAAGTATATAATAGCTATACCTTGGTTACGAAAATTAACTGACAAATGGATTAAAACGTGGAATGCTATTGAGATTTCAGGAAGAGGGCAAGAGAATGGCGAAAAATTTCCAGAACCAAGTGATATAGTAAAAATAGCGATGCAAGAATTGACAAATGTGATTAATATGTCAACTGGAATTACCCACCATATGGATAATGATAGAGCAAAAACTTATATTCGGACTTTACATAAATACGAACCGGAATTAAATTCAGAGTTAGTCAGTTCGTATTTGATTAGAGAATTAAACTGGGATACAAGACATGCTAAAGATGTTGAGAAATTAATAGACACTCTTAATGATGGCAGATATTTTCAAGGTGGAGAGAAGACAGGTTTGCAAAACCATTATAAAAGATGGAAGGCTAAAAGTAATGTATGATTACTATTGAAAAGTTATTACAACTTGAAAAAAAATACTATCCAAATACACCAGATGGAATAGTATCACAATATACCAATGGATTGTCTATACCCCAAAATAAGAAAATGGAATTAACCCAATATGGAATAACAGATATTGAGTATTTAATTATATTAATGTTTTGTGGAAACCAAGCCTCAATATTTCAACAACATTTCATCGAAAATCGGACACCAAACGAATTAGAATCTGTTCTTTCTTTCTTACTTGATAGTGTTCTGGACAAACTTCCGTCTGTTGATTTTGAATGCTTAGGTAGATTTGATACATATAGTAATATAGACAATTATAAGGAAAATTCCATAATCAAGATAAACTATTATCTTACTGTTACTCCACATGATCTTGGAGATGTTGCAGAGACTAAAATGATTTGGTTAATAACTCCTTTACCTAAAGAGCAAACGCAAGCAAGATGTATATATCCGATCCATGATCTTCCAGTCCCAGAATATCAAGTTAATTTTAAGAGGAATACAAGGTTTTACATAAATAAAATAGAGCAAACAAGCCCATACCCATTGCTGTATGTAACGGAATTGAAATTGTAAATTACTGCCTCGTTTCGTTTTAGCCCAAAAGTAGAAACTTCGATCCTTCTTTTTAATTCTTTCTCTTCCACATAGAGCCTTATTATTGGATCATGAAGAACATTATATCTACATCATACTTATTTCATAGACTCTAATTAAAAATCATATTTAGAGTTTTTTTACAATAGGATAGGTATCCAGAATACTTGCAGTTGTAAATTTTTAACTATATGAATCAATACTTAGGCTAAAAGTTAGTTCGTAATCTTGCGAATTTAATTATTGTTCGTATATTTACGAATAATAAATATCGAGTCTATGTCAAAGAAAGAATTAACAGCCGATCAGGAGCAATTAGCCCGTTTTGCTAAAGCATTGGGGCATCCGATTCGTATAGCGATATTAGAAATGCTTGCCAATGAGTCATGCTGCTATCATGGCGATATGTCAGAGGTATTACCGATTGCCAAAAGCACGCTGTCACAGCATCTGAACGAACTGAAAGATGCAGGATTGATTCAGGGAACAATTACATTACCCACCGTGAAATATTGTATCAACAGCGAGAACTGGAATAAAGCCAAAGAACTCTTTGGTGGCTTTTTTACCCAATTACAGAATACAGACGAGATTTGCTGATATGATGGACATCAGGTTTGCAACCCCAAAAGATATCCCTGCCATTAAGGAATTATTTCGTTCAACTATCCTTTCAGTCAATTTAAAAGACTATACACCCGAACAGGTCGGATGCTGGGCTGCAAGAGGAGAGGACACGAGTCTATGGGAAGAACGGATAAGTGAGCAATACTTTATACTTGCCGAGGAAAACGATACAATATTAGGGTTTGCGGCCCTAAAATTGGCAGGATATTTAAATTCTATGTTTGTCCATAAGGACTATCAGGGAATGGGCATTGCAACATTCTTACTTAAAAAGATTGAAGAATATGCGCGGTTGAAAGATATTTCAGAAATAACTGCTGATGTCAGTATTACAGCCGAGCCTTTCTTCTCAAAACAAGGCTATGTTATTCTGGAACAACAGACCGTTTGCATTGGTATCTCTATGACAAACTATAAAATGTCAAAAGTTTTATCCTGATATTTTTTTTAATACATATTCGTTATTCGACGAAATAGGAACTGTTAGTATAAACACGAAATTATAAACAATATGAGAATTTTAATTCTGTGTACAGGAAATAGTTGCCGTAGCCAGATGGCACATGGATTTTTACAATCATTCGATCCTTCATTGTCTGTTTATTCCGCAGGGACAAAAGCAAACGGAAAAGTAAACCCGAAGGCAATAGAAGTCATGCAGGATGCAGGGGTGGATATTTCGCACCATAGATCCGATAGTGTAGAGAAATATATGAATGATGAATGGGACTATGTGATTACCGTTTGCGGTGGAGCAAATGAAAGCTGTCCTGCATTCTCAGGAAAAGTAAAGAACCGTCTACATATCGGTTTTGATGATCCGTCCGAAGCTACGGGAACACCCGAATTTATTCAATCCGAGTATATCAGGGTAAGGGATGAAATCAAAACTGCATTTTATAAATTATACACCGATAAGATAAAAGGTCATGAGTAAAAAGAAGATGAGTTTCTTAGATAAGAACTTAACATTTTGGATATTCCTTGCAATGGCTATCGGTGTAGGATTGGGGTACTTTATCCCGTCTTTCAGCAGCTACATAGATTCCATGTCGAGCGGTACAACAAATATTCCTCTGGCAATAGGGCTTATCCTGATGATGTACCCGCCATTGGCAAAAGTAGATTACAAACAACTGCCGAAAGTATTTTCTAACGTAAAAATATTATCTATTTCGTTAGTCCTGAATTGGATTATCGGGCCTGTCTTAATGTTCTTACTTGCCATCCTTTTTTTACACGATTATCCCGAATACATGGTTGGGGTTATTCTGATAGGTCTTGCACGGTGTATTGCGATGGTGCTTGTATGGAACGACCTGGCAGAAGGTAATACGGAATACGGTGCGGGATTGGTCGCCCTGAACAGTATATTTCAGGTATTCTTTTACAGTTTTTATGCGTGGATATTTGTAACAAAACTTCCTCCCTTATTCGGATTTGAAGGGGCAATCGTGGATATATCCATAGGTACAATAGCAGAAACAGTCGCTATCTATTTGGGTATTCCTTTCCTGATAGGTATTCTAAGCCGTTTGATATTGGTTAAAATAAAAGGGGAACAATGGTATAAGGATAAGTTTATCCCTGCAATTTCACCAATTACTTTAATCGCTTTACTATTTACCATTGTATTAATGTTCAGCCTCAAAGGTGAACTGATTGTACAAATACCATTGGATGTAGTGCGTATAGCCATACCGTTATTAATCTATTTCGTGGTGATGTTCTTCCTCAGCTTCTTCGCAGGAAAATTAATGTGTGCATCTTACGATAAAAATGCTTCAATCGCATTTACAGCTACAGGTAATAACTTTGAACTGGCTATTGCTGTTGCTATCGGTGTCTTCGGCTTGCATAGCGGACAAGCCTTTGCAGGCGTAGTCGGTCCGCTTGTCGAAGTGCCTGTACTTATACTGTTGGTAAATATTGCCTTTTGGCTCAAAAAGAAATATTATAAATAAAATAACACTTTTAATATGAACACGAACGAAGAAAAGAAAGCTTTAGTAAAGCAGAGATATAGCGAACTAGCATTAAATAGCGATGCTCTAAAGTCAGGTTGCTGTTGTGGAACGAGTCCTGCTACTCCTTCAAAAAAAGTCTTTACGATCATGAGCGAAGATTACAGCGGACTTAAAGGATATGAAGCCGATGCTGATTTGGGTGTAGGCTGTGGATTGCCTACTGAGTATGCAGGTATTAAAGATGGTAATACCGTTTTAGACTTAGGCTCAGGTGCAGGAAACGACTGTTTTATAGCCAGGGCAGAAGTCGGAGAAAAAGGAAAAGTAATCGGTATTGACTTTTCTCCACAAATGATAGAAAAGGCACGAAAGAACGCAACAAAGCGAGGTTATACCAATGTCGAATTTATCGAAGGAGATATTGAGAATATGCCTTTACCCGATAACTCTATTGATGTAGTAGTTAGTAATTGTGTTTTGAATTTGTTACCAGAGAAAGATAAGATCTTCAAAGAAATATATCGAGTATTGAAAAAAGGAGGTCATTTTTGTATTTCTGATGTTGTGCTAAATGGTGTATTTCCGAAAGAGTTTACAGATAATGCTTCCATGTATGCAGGCTGTATAGCCAGTGCCATACAAAGAGAGGATTATTTGGGTGAGATAGAGAAAGCTGATTTTTCCGATATTAAGATTGAACGAACAAAAACTATTGTCATTCCTGATGAAGTCTTACAGGAGCATTTGGATGAATCGACAATAGCTAAATATAAAGACGGTAATGTCGGAATCTATTCTATTACTGTGACAGGCTATAGAAATAATTCATAAACTCCTGACTCGTTTTCCGTATGAATTTCTTTATATTTGTTCTATGAAATATTTATCTTTTATATTAGCAATAAGTGTATTACTATTATCGGTAATACCTTGCTGTTTTGAGGATAAATGTCTTTCCATACATACGGAAACACTTAACACAGGAGATGATACAAGCAACGCTTGTGATGACTGCTCTGATAACAACTACAGTTGTTGCTCTCCATTTCTCCACTGTAATACCTGTACCGGCTTTCCTGAAGCCCGTTTCTATCATCCTATAACAATCGCATTAGGGTTAGTATCTGATTGTAACTCAGATTATGTATTTAAAGGAGACGTACCTGGTTTTATATCTTCAATATGGCAACCGCCACAAGCATAAACGAACTTATTTTTCACAGGCCATACTAAAATTTTTACGGTAATGCATTCTTTGTAGTATCGTAGCTTTCATGCTATTTCTAATTGAAGATTTAAAACATTTATCATAATGAAAATGAAATTTATGCTGATGCTATTCTTAGCCTTCAGTTTTCCCAATATTTTCGCACAAAATACGCTTAACGTCAAGTTGATTGATTGCGAAACGAAAGAACCTCTGATCGGTGCAAGTATCGTTCTTCAGAACACAACGAACGGCACATCTTCCGACACTGAAGGATTAGCAGTACTCTCAAATATACCGGACGGGAAACAGAAATTCGAAATCACTTATATGGGATATGAAAAGACCATACAAGAATTTATCTTTCCGCTTACTTCGGACGAACTTATTATTATCAAAATTGAACCTGATGAAGAAACATTACAGGAAGTAGTTGTTTCTTCAACAAGGGGAACCCGAACATTTAAAGATATCCCTACTCGTATTGAGTTTATAAATGGAGAAGAGTTAGGAGAAAAAGGAGTCATGAAGCCCGGAGATATCCGTATGCTACTGAATGAAAGTACGGGTATTATGACACAGCAAACATCAGCCATATCGGGCAATTCATCCATTCGTATTCAAGGATTGGATGGTAGATATACCCAGATACTAAAAGACGGTTTTCCTGTATTTTCGGGTGCAGCAAGCGGTTTAGGCTTGTTGCAGACACCACCTCTCGACTTAAAGCAGGTTGAAATAATAAAAGGTTCTTCGTCGACCTTATACGGTGGTGGTGCAATTGCAGGACTGGTAAACCTGATATCAAAAACACCTGAAGAGAAAAGAGATTTTTCAATACACCTGAATGGGACAACAGGTAAAGGGCTTGATGTAAACAGCTTTTTCGGTCAGAAATTCAATAAAGTGGGTACTACTGTATTTGCATCGTATAACCGTAACCGGGCTTATAATCCGTCCGATGTAGGTTTTACTGCAATCCCAAAGTTTGACAGGTTTGTACTGAATCCTAAACTATTTTTATACTTATCTGAAAATACAGATTTCAATTTCGGTATAAACTCTATGATAGAAAACCGTCTGGGTGGTGATATGAAATATGTAGATGGGAAAGGAGATGAAGAACATTCTTATTTTGAAAGGAATAAAACACAAAGACATTCAAGCCAACTTACATTTGAACACCGTTTTGACAAACAAAACCGGTTGAATATAAAAAACAGTGTCACTTATTTTAGCCGCAAGCTAGAGATTCCTGATTTTAAATTTGATGGTGAGCAATTGTCTTCTTTTTCGGAAGTTTCTTATATACATACCAAAGAAAAAACGGAATGGGTAGCAGGTGCAAATATTTGGACGGATAAGTTTACTGAAAAGAAACTGACAGATTTTCCTTTGAGAGATTACAACATGACTACTGTAGGTTTATTTGTACAAAATAATACGAAGATAACGGACTGGATGAACCTAGAAACCGGATTGCGAACAGATTACGTTACAGATTATGGATTTGCTGTATTACCCCGTATCTCGTCTCTTTTCAAGATCAATGAAAAGTTCTCATCCCGTGTGGGTGGTGGATTTGGATATAAAGCACCTACCATCTTTTCAGAAGATAGCGAACGCATCCAGTTTCAAAATGTCTTACCGATAGATGATGATAAGAACAAGTTGGAAAAAAGCTATGGGGCAAATATCGATTTTACTTATAAAGCGGGCTTATTTGGCGACCAGGTGTTTTTAAGTATAAATCAGCTATTCTTTTATACCTACCTTAAAAATCCGCTTGAACTGCAAGCTGCGGAAAACAGCCGATGGCAGTTTAATAACATAGACGGTCATGTCGATAGTAAAGGTGCTGAAACCAATATGAAAATAACGTACAAGGATTTCGGTCTGTTTCTCGGATATACCTATACAGATGCGAATGTTAAGGAAGACGGAAGAAGCTACCAAAAAAACCTTACCCCGAAACATAAAATCAATTCTGTTTTAATGTACGAGGTAGAAGATAAATGGAAAATCGGATTGGAAGCCTACTATACAGGAAAGCAAAAACTGAATAACGGAAAAACAGGGCAGGATTACCTTATTTGCGGATTAATGATGCAACGTATTTGGGAAAAGTTTTCTGTATATGCTAATTTTGAGAACTTTACTGACAGACGGCAAACAAGGTTCGATACTATTTATACGGGTTCGATGACTAAACCTGAGTTTCGGGATATTTATGCACCATTGGACGGCTTTGTCCTGAATGCAGGTATTATAATTAAATTGTAAAATGAAAAAGACAATTTTTAAAATTGAGCAAATGGATTGTCCGAGTGAGGAAAATCTCATTCGGATGAAACTTCAAAATATAAAGGGTATTGCCAAGCAAGAATATGATCTGAAAAACAGGATACTGGCCGTTTATCATACAGGAGATTATCAGGAAATCGAAAGGCAGCTTGCTTCCTTAAAT
This sequence comes from Dysgonomonas mossii, assembly GCF_004569505.1. NCBI lineage: Bacteria > Pseudomonadati > Bacteroidota > Bacteroidia > Bacteroidales > Dysgonomonadaceae > Dysgonomonas > Dysgonomonas mossii. The sequence goes on along the minus strand of NZ_SPPK01000012.1, from coordinate 3,715 downwards.
CTTGCTTCACACTTTATTGGAAGTACAGAAGTAATAGGAGAATTTCAGGTAGAGGAAGATAGTAAACAGCGTAAAGTCCTTTGGATTGTACTGGCTATTAACTTCGGCTTTTTCCTGATTGAAATGTCAACGGGTATTATCTCTAAATCAATGGGATTAGTTGCCGATAGCCTTGATATGCTTGCTGATTCCTTTGTCTATGGACTGAGTCTGTTAGCTGTGGGCACAGCAATTAGCAGAAAGAAACGTGTTGCTCTGATCTGTGGATATTTTCAGATATTACTGGCTGCAATTGGTTTTATTGAAGTAATCAGACGCTTTACAGGTGCGGAGGAAATGCCTGTCTTTCAAACGATGATAGGTATATCTATACTTGCCTTGGTAGCCAATGTTATATGCCTGTTTTTGCTCCAACGAACAAAAAGTAAGGATGCCCATATTCAAGCAAGTGTTATCTGTTCGTCTAATGATGTAATTACAAATATTGGTGTTGTTATTGCTGGATTATTGGTATGGTTGTTAGATAATCAAGTACCTGACCTTATTATAGGTAGTATTGTATTTCTTTTCGTAATAAGAGGAGCATTGAGGATACTGAAACTTGCTAGAAATTAAAAGTCTTTGTTCGGCAAATAGATAATAGGTGGATTTTCTATTTGATTATTTATTTGCCGATTTGTTATTATACTTCTCTCAAGAACTGATCATTGTTATAAAACTATGAAAGACAGGATTTTTGCTTCTTTTTCTCCGCATAAAATTTTGTTAACAGCTCATGGAAAAAGAAGCGGCGGAAATTTCTCTCCGCCGTCAGGTCTTCAATTTTCGTTTCAGTTCTTCCAATTGCAGGAGCATAAACGAGTAATTCTCTCCAACCGTATGTCCAGAATCCATCAGAAAGGGACTATTCCTGCACAATTTGCATTGCTTAATAGCCTTATTCAAATTTGTAACTTCGATGGACTTCCCTGTTATATTTTTAATTTTCATCGTCTTTAGTTTCTGATTTAAACACATACCAACTATCTCTATAATTCTCGCCAAGAAGGTTAAAAGCTCCTGCCAGATTGCTACTTTGAGCAAACTTCTTGGCTTCCAAAATAGATTTGAACTCTCCCAATTTTCGGAAGCCAACAAATAAGGTGTAAACATTTTCTTTCATCATGCTGCTAATCTATTTTCTATAAGTGATATATTTTGCTCTACAAGTTGTATTATTCTATTGTGGTGTTTAGTGTTCTTGTTACATACTCCACGGCTTTGAACAACTTTTAATTGCGAAATTGATACCTCAATTGTTTCAATGCGTTTGCCATCAATACAAGCCGATAAGATTAGCGAATCGGCTTTTGAGTAATAACCACCTACGCAATGATGCATCATTTTTCCTTCCAATATTATATCTGCTATGCTCTCCAAGACACGAACACTGATAGTACCATCTGAAAACGAAAGTCCGAAAAATTTGCCTTTTTCTTCTCTGAATGAATCTTCCTTTGCAATTTGCTTTTCTATTTCGGCTTGTGCATCTGCTTTAGCTCTCCTAATAACATATCGGTCATGTTCGGTTTTTAGGTTAGTCGGACAAACGTATTTTGCATTGTGCAAATCTTTGCCAAAGAATCGAAGCATATCTATATAGTCGCACCAAAGAATGGCATCTTCAATTTTGTATTTGTTGCGGATAGCTATTTTGATGGATTGCCAATAACTGTCAATATTCTTCCAACCCATATTCATAATACGTTCTAATAGCTTTGTATAGCCTGCTTTGATAAGTGTTTCGGCTCTGCTGTCACTCAGTAGGGTACGGAATAAGTCTAAAGGGTTCTGTCCATATAATGCTTTTTTATAGCCACTTCTTTTCAATTCGGGTATAAGTTTCTGAGGTGGATAGATTTCGCCCATACTTCCTATTTTGTCATAGACGTTTATGTAAAACTTATTGTTGCTATTCTCGTTTCGCAATTCTAATGGAGTATGAAAAAACCATGAATCAATACAATACGTCCCCATCGTTTGGCGAAGTCGGGCAAAGGTGTAATGTTTCCCATCGGGGGCAATCCAACGTTGCATCACTTCGGAATATGAAAGTTTTGTCGGTTCTCCTATTTTGGATTTATAACTTAACATGATGGTGCGTATCACTTGATAGCCTTTGTGAGCCGTGATGATGTTCATATAATAACTATCATCAAATGTTCGTTTCTTGGTGGTCTTAGCTATTAATTTTGATTGACAATTCGGGCACTCGCACCCCAAAAGGGTATTGGCTAATTCTCCCATCCCTTGCCACGAGTGACCGCACTTGGTACAAGTAACAATTCCTTTCTCAGTTCTTCGTCCAACATATTGCATAGCGTGGTCGTATCCCCATTGGATTTGCGTTTTGGTAAGTTTGGGCAATGTTTTACTTGCTTCTACTACTTGTTTTTGGAGTTTATTCTTTGGTTTCATAGGTCGATAATTTAAAAGTCAAATAGACTTGGTTGGAGATTTAATGCTACTCTTTTGGCTTTCTTAGTTGGCTGTGTCATTTTTCGATAGGCTTCGTCTTGTGCCTTTTGCATAGCCTCTTGACGTGCTTTCTCTTTTTCTTCGGCTGTTAATACGACTACATGATTGACTGCTACCTGTGCATTGTGCATCGGTTTACCTATTTTGATGTTGTCTTCGTCATAGAAATGTACCGCCATGCCGAATATTTCATCATCGTGAAAACCATTGCAACCGCTTTTCTGTACTTGGTTTAGGATATAAGTCACGCAATCCTCTAACTTCTTTTCGGGCAGGGAGTAACGGAATGAAAAAAGTAAATCTATCTCTGCACGTTTGTCTAAATATGCCTTTATCGTATTTTGGAAATGGTTTGTTGCTTTCATAATCTTGGGGTGTTGTAGGGCAGGTTTACCGCCCCTTGTTATTATTTTATTTCTTTGGCTCTATGGGAATGAATATGAAAATTGAAGGCTTGTAAGGTCTGTTATATATATCGGTACTGCTTTTTAGTTTTCGGCTTAATACTTCGACTTTTATAGCATCATTCGGTACTTTATTTGTTCTACCAATTGAATACAAAGCACTTAGTTCAATATCAACTTTATAAACCTTGCTGTTATAGTTTATTTGTTCGGGGAGGTTTGCTCTTTTAAATGTTTTCATCTTCTTGAGTGATTATATGTTCTTTGGGTATGTTTATTCCATAGTTTTGAGCATCCATTTTTAATGATCGTGCTACTTGGGGGTAGTTGGTATCAATCCAATCAAATTCATCTACAAAATTGTATTTATCATCTATTCCCATTGCCGTCTCATTGGTCACTAAAACACCTTTAGGGATTGTTATTTCGCCATAATTTCTGAAATTGATTGTTACAGACTTAGCTGTTACTTTTCTATTCGTTTTCATTATATCCTATGCTTTATATTTATACTTCCTTAGTTTTCTGATAATTAATTTAATCCAAAGTAGTACGCTAAGCGTTGCTCCTGCGACTTTGAAAATATCCATCCTGCTAACCTTTTTCCGTTAAAGGTCAGTCTGCTGTTAAACTTTCCTCCCATTGCTTTGAGTTCGTCTTTGATGGCTGGAAAATCCAGTGTTAATTGCCCCCTTTTGCCAAGTCTAAATTGACCCTCTTTTCCAAAATACGTTTAACCCCTTACGCCAAAATAAAAATGTCCCCTGCTGGAATGTAACCCAACAGGGGATTTT
>NZ_SPPK01000011.1 GCF_004569505.1 Dysgonomonas mossii | reverse complement strand
GTAGATATGTATCTACCTCTTGGAATAGAGGTTAAAGTTGAGATCGGACAAACAGTTATCGGCTGCAGAACTTTAATAGCAGTAAATAATATCAAAAATAAACAATGAAGCGATTTTGATGTACGTCCTCTGTCTGAGATAAATATAGTCAAAGGAAAAGGATGCTGTGTATATGATAATAAAGGGATCGAATACTTGGATTTGTATTGCTGGAATGCCGTAATTTCGATAGGACGTTCACATCCATATACTTAAATTAAAGAAGAGTTAAGGAAAATATCTCATTTATAAATATTTACTAAGAATACGTATACCTTTTTCCAAATTGTCCTCAGAAAGAGATGCGTATCCGATTCTTATTCCAGATATTGCACTATCATAACTAAATCTATCAGGTGTATAAAAGCTGACCAGTTCGGGATTTACTTTTTCCTTCAATTGATATAAGTCGATATTCTTGATCGGTTTCAGCCAAAAAGCGAGACCTCCATCAGGTTTCTTATATAGGACTTTATCCTTCAGGTGCTGATCTAGTAAATCGGCAAATAAATCTCGTTTAGCTTGGTAATGAGTTAACATACGTTTTTGATGTCTTCGAATATCACCGGAAATAATCAAATCTAGGATAGACTGCTCCATGATTGCATCGCCTTGAAGATCTACCATTTTACGCAATCTCCCTATTTGAAGTATAAAATCCGGATTACTCACAATATAGCCCACCCTTACAGCGGGCGCAATTAATTTACTTAGTGTTCCGATATATACATAATTACGAATTCCCTCAAATGAAGAAATCGGCATAATAGGACGTTGATTGAAATGATATTCATTGTCATAATCATCTTCAATAATGGTAAATCCATACCTGTTAGATAGCTCGATAAGTTGAAATCTTCTGGCCAAACTTAATGTCACAGTAGTCGGATATTGATGATGTGGTGTCAGAAAAATGGCTTTTACTCGTTTCTTTTTTACTATATCTTCAATCTGGTCTACATTGATCCCATCGTCATCTACATTCACGGGTATTAATCTTGCTCCTACATGTTCGAATGTATTCCAGGCAGGTCTGTATCCCGGATTTTCAACTAACACAACATCTCCTTTTTCGAGTAAACAATGAGCTGTAAGAAACAATGCCATTTGACTTCCACGTGTAATGCATACATCAGCAACCGATGTTTGCATACCTCTGTTCTGATTAAGCATAGTGGATATTGTTTCACGAAATTTATCATCACCAAATTCGCTGGCAATATTCATGATTTGCCAATGGGCTTTGCGGCTAAAGATACGTCGATATGCTCTCGCCAATTCTTTCATTGGAGTATACACTGCATCCGGAAGTCCGTCATCGAAAAATATTAAATCGTTTCTGAATATCTCACTTGGTTGAATTTGAGATTTTTTCTTTTTTGAGACTTGGGATATCTGTATTTTATTTGATACATAAGTTTTCTTTCTTTCCTCTGAGATAATCCAACCCTCATTAATAAGGATATCAAATGCCAGAACAACTGTGTTGCGATTAACTGATAATTCAGCTGCCATATGCCGGGTACTAGGCATTGTTTCTCCAGCCTTGAGCACACCACTCTTAATCGATTCTATTATCAAATCAGCTATCTGTATATAAATAGCCTTATCGCCCGATCTGTTTAACTTGGTATGTAATAGTTTTAAGTTCATATTTTTGGACTATCAATCTATTTCTAATTCGAAGAGTAAATATAGTCCAATCAATTTATATTTTAAGCGGAATTTATATAAAAGTGAAAGAATTAAAAAGATTCCATTTGTTAATATTGGAAAAGGAAAATATAACCCAAATGAAGCGAATAATTCAATAACCGTTATTTTGAAGCATTAAAATTTCTAAACCAAGAATAAAATACAAACGTTGTTTTCTTTTTTCATTTAAAAACATTTATTTACATTTGTGCCAGATTTGGTAATCAGTATATTTCATATCCTGATGAAAGGGAACTCGGTGAAAATCCGGGGCTGTACCTGCAGCTGTAATTCCTCGTGTTATATCGGTTAAATATTCTATGCCACTGTTCTTTATCCTAGAATGGGAAGGCTTTTAACCGGAGGAGAGCCAGAAGACCTGCCAAAAGACAAATAAACACCAAGCTTCCAGGGATAGGAGTGGTTGTGGATACTTTATGTATACATTGCTATTTTATTAATTTTCAGGAAACTCGATGTTTTATTTTATTAATTTTTAAAGAATTATAAAATAAGATATGAGGTATTATTTATTATTGACAGCTGTATTTCTTTGCTGTCAATTGCTAATCGCACAAATTGCCGATACGACTCGGCATGTTGTAAAATCTGTTTCTCTAAAAGAAGTTGTTGTTACCGGTACTGGTACTGAACATTACATTAAAGATGCGCCTGTACAAACTGAAGTGATTTCAGGAAGAGCTTTAAAGGAATATGCGGGGCGTGATATTGAGGATCTATTGGGAGGCTTGTCTTCTTCTATTACTTTTAACCGGAGTGACATGGGGAGTAATATTCAACTCAATGGTCTGAAGAATGATTACATACTTATTCTTATAGACGGAAAAAGGCTAAATGGAGACATTGGCGGGCAAAACGATTTAAGCCGTATCAATATGAACAATATTGAGAGGATCGAGATTGTAAAAGGAGCAGTTTCTTCATTATATGGTTCAGATGCAATCGGTGGTGTTATAAATTTCATAACTAAAAAGAACAAAGATAAACTCAGTATTTCTAATACTTCCCGCATAGGCAAATATGGAGATCTAGATCAAAGTAATATTTTTGCATTAAAGCATAAAAGGTGGAGTTCGAATACTTCATTTTCTTTGAGTCATACTGATGGTTGGCAGAATACAACTCAAGAATGGTATAGAGGCAAACTCTATGAAAACAGTGTTACAAAAACAGTAAATCGCTCTACGGATTATACTATTTCACAAGATTTATCGTATCAGGTATCTGATAAACTCACATTAAATACGAGTGCTTCTTTTTATGAAAAATGGACTTATCGTCCTACGGGTATTCCTCAGTGGCGGTTGTATGACTTTTATTATAGGAATCAGTCCTATAGTACAGGAGGAAAATACAATATGCAAAATAAAGATTACCTTACATTTGACTTTTCATTTGACAAATACGATTATTTTTATGACTATACAAGTCGTGAATACACAGACTATTTTGATGAGAACGGAGACCGTATTGTTTACTATTCAGGAGATCGCATCCTTCAAACATCCCAACGGCGTGTATTGGGTAATTTGAAAGGTGTATTTTACCTAGATGAACAAAATACATTAAACACAGGAATCGAATATATTTGGGATCGGCTGGTATCACCTTATCGTCTTGAAGGAGATAAAGCTACAGCTTACTCTGTATCGGCATATGCTCAGGATGAATGGAATGTGACAGATCGATTTAATATAACAGCAGGAATCCGATTCGGACAACACCGGGAATTTGGCCAAACATTCACACCTAAAGTTTCGGCTTTGTACAAGTTTCATAACTTTAATTTTCGAGGAACATATTCTAATGGGTTTAAGGCTCCCACTATAAAGGAGTTGTATTATCACTATTATGCTACCATAATGAGTAAATACAAAGCTTATTATGGAAATATCAATCTAAAAGCTCAAAAGTCGGATTATTATGCATTAAATATCGAATATCATTTACCTCGTTTTAATGCAAGTGTAACCGCCTATCATAATAATATAAGGAATATGATTTCTCTTCAGACAATAGAAACTTCTTATGAAGACAAACTACAGTTGGTGGAGGAAACCATGAAATACGTTAATCTGGCAAAAGGGCGGACTTATGGTATGGATTTCACTTTTGACGCCGAATTGCCAATGAATATAAAAATAGGAGGGGGGTATAGTTATCTGGATGCTAAAGGGCAACGTACAGATGATGAAACGGCAAACGATTACATGAAATATGTATATATAAACGGCACTTCACGACATAATGCAAACATTCGTATTTCATGGTTTAAACCGTGGCAGAAATATAAATTAGGACTTAGTCTGAATGGACGTTACCAATCAAAACGCTATTATACAACAGACGGAGATACAAGGGGCTATCAGATTTGGAGAGTCAACACATCGCATTCTTTTCTTGATTCTAAAAAAATAAAATTAGATATCAATATCGGAGTAGATAACATATTCAATTATGTCGATCGGAGTCCTTTCGGACATAATAGAGGGACAACGTCCCCCGGTCGGAATTTCTACACTTCTATTATCGTAAAATTTCAAAATCAAAACAAATAATTATTTTAAAACTATTTATTATGAACAAATTCTTAAAGAATCTTCTAACATTTTCCATGATCCTTTCTATAGGATTTTTCAGCGCTTGTTCAAATGATAACGAGGATGAGAAAAACGATAGAAATGCTGTTGTAATCAGTAAAAAGAACGAAACAGCCATACTCCTTTGCTCTTTCGGTAGTACTTACGAACAGCCTCAAGCTACTTATGATCAAATTATAAAAGATTATCAGGCAGCCTTTCCTAATACAGACATCTATATGTCATTTACATCTCGTACTATAATTTCTCGTGTGTATGCGCAGATCGGTAAAGCTTATTCTCAACCCGATCTATGGCTAAGCGCAATCGGTAAAGCAGGTTATAAAAATGTATATATACAATCACTACATATTATTCCAGGAGAAGAATACCTTAGCCTAATGAACACGGATGTGAAGAAAAACTTTATGATTCCTTTTCCTAACGTTAAAGTAGCTAAGAGTTCTTGCTTGCTCGAAACAGAGGAAGATGTAGATGCTGTTGCTCAAATCCTTTACAAATATTATAAAAACCGATTAGATGCAGGAGAGATTGTTGCTTTGATGGGACATGGTAATCCTGATACTGAATACACGCATGCAAATGAGAGGTATGCCCAACTTGAAATCGCATTGCAAAATTTGAGCGGAGAGAAAAATATCTTTGTAGGAACAGTAGATTGGGGAGCTAAAATGTTTTCACATATACGTACTGAAATTGAAGCTTTTGCCACTAGAAAAGGTATAACTAAAGATAATTATAAGAAAATTACCATTAGCTTGGCTCCTCTGATGTCAATTGCCGGGGATCATGCCCAAAATGACTTGTTGGGAGGTTTGGAAGACGGTCAGAGTTGGGATAAGATTAATCCAGAAGAGCCGGATCACGAAGCAGAGTATAGCTGGAAATTAAAATTAGAAAAACTTGGATTTACAATTGGTGCCGATGGTACTAACATAGACCCGAAACATTTCAATGTTGTTGGTTTGGGAGATCATAGTGCAATACGTACAATTTGGCTTAACCATATGAAACATGCTGTCAAAAATGCAACATCATGGAATGAGCATTTAGGAGAATAAGTATTATTGAATATTTTGAGAGTATCCATAATATTGTGTCCCGTCCTTAATATAGGTTGACAGGATTTATGCTAGAATATCATATGAACCGATGAATTTTGATTCATCGGTTTTTTGTTTTAGGCGTCTAACGTTAGGGGTTTCCATATTTAAGTCTATTATTATAAATATCAATCAAAAAAGAAGGTAACTCAATTTTGAGAGACCTTCTTTTCCATTCACCAGAATAAATTTTAATGGATATAATCCTATATCATGGTTTGATCAATTTCCCAGCTTTAGCATCCGTATAAGTCGGATTGTAAGCATTATCAGTAACGATCCATCCTTTTTCTGATATGGAACTTAAGGCATTTTTTAAGCCGGAGAAATCAACTAATACCTTATTGTATTTAATAGTTACAGCTTTCAAGCTATTCAATGTAGCAAAAAAATCAAGATTAGTCAGCTTGTTATTTGTATAATATTCTCCCGAAAAATCAAGAGTCCCATTTATAGTTTTTAGCTTAGGAATATTAAATTCTTCAAACTCGCCCATATAATTGGCTGTTATTATTCTACAGTCGCCATTTATAGTTTCTAATGCGGGTAGAGAAAGTTTTCTCATAACAGGAGAACCAATTTCAAGAGAACCCATGCTTTTGATTTTTGGCAAGTCAAGTGCCAAAGTTTCTGACATAATAAAAATAGTGACTATACCTCCTGCTTCTATCAAATTAGGCATTTTAAAACCTTCAAAATTGTACATTGAAATACTGAGGTCTTTTTTTACTTTTGTAGTAGGGAAAGAATAATTTGGGTATTTATTACTGGAAAGAGAAAATTTAAGAGTCCCCAATTCGCTATAACCCTCTACTACTTTCGGAGCACAACCTTCGAAGCTTAATTCTCCATCAAAGACATTAGCTCCTTTTAAGGTGTATTCTGACATTATATTATTCAGAATTATAGATTTTTCTATATTCAGCCTCGTTAAATCAATCTCGCGTATAGAGGTTATATTCTGAGCATAAATACCAATTCTCTCTACATTTTTAAGATTAAATCCGGAGAAAGTCTTAAACGATACATCGTTAATAGAAACTCCTCCTACTCCCACACTGCTAAGAGAAGAAAAACCATCTAGATTATCTTCTACAGCAGCCATATAAGATATATCAAATTGTTTTCCGACTGATTTCAAACTTTTAAAACCTTTAGTATCTTTCAATTTATCCAGATTAGAAAGGGTAAATTTACCATCTACTGAGGATAGAGATTTAAATCCGTCGAAAGATGGAATCGACGGAAGATAGTTGAGATTAAAGTCGCCACCGATAGTCGCCAAAGAAGACACATTAAGATTGGTAAGCAGGTCGTTATTAGATATCTGAAAGTCTGATTTTATAGTTTTTAAATATGATAAATCTATTTTTTCTACTTTTTTTAAGCTACTCAATTCTAATTTGTAAATATTTTCCAAATTAGGCATAGATAAAGATTTTAGTTCTTGCCAATTTGATACCTTAAAAGAACCACCCACACTCTTCAATGATCCAATTTTAAACTCATCCAATACATTTGTACCCCATCCGCCATCTAAAGTAAAATCTTCTATGACAGTTTCTAGTTTTCCTAAATCAAGCATTTTCAAGACCTCTGCCTTGCTGATGTATATACCTCTATCCACATGCTTTAATTCAGGTAATAGTATTTTTTGTAATCTTTTTGGCAAATCAATATTGATCCCCGTAACGATGTATTCTAATTGAGGTAAATTTATTTCCTCTAAAGTATTATTCAACTCTACAACTTTCAGAGAGCCAAGTTTTTTTAGATTTTTCAAATCATCCAGATTCTTCCCTGCATAAGTCGGATTGATCGTTAATCCAAACTTGATGCTTGTTAATTTAGAGAATGGAGCCAATGTATGTATTGAGTCTGAGCCACTAGCAGCACCGATCGTTATATTACCATTTATCTCTGTCAGCCCCATGTCTGCAAAAGCATTCACATCTTCCTGAGTAAGCAATGTTATATCGCCGTCGCGTGAAACGACACCACGCTCTAATTTATACTTATAGCTTCTTTCTGTTCCGTTGTACCCTTTAACGACGAATGTTTGCTCAGCTGTCCAATCTTTTATAGAAGAAGGATTGGGACTAATTGTTGCATTTTCACTAATTGTAATATTTACAGTAGCATTATTAAGCAATATATTTTCAGGAACTGTAACAACTATTTCATTGTTTATAGTCGATATTGACCCATTGAAAGAGATTCCATCTTTTTCCAACCGAAAAGATGTTATATAATTATCACCTCCATTGAAGTCTCTGTCGTCGCTACATCCGGCTGTCACCAAAGCGAATAGGAGTAATATAAATATCAGATTATTTATTTTCATTGTTTTTTTGTTTATAATTCTAAAACTAAGTTTAAAGAACACTTACTTAAATATTCCATCTTATAGTTTATGGTTTTGTCCAAGCACCAGATTTAAGTTGGTCGTATGTTGGATTGTAGCCATTTCTCTCGACAATCCATTGTCCTGCAGTAAGTGTAGATAGTGCATTCTTCAAGCCAGCATATGAGACTAAAGCTGCTTGAGCTTTAATTTCTATACCACTTACTTTTTTCAATGCTGAGAAACCATTCAAATCTGTTAGCTCCTCGTTTACCTTACTAGCATCATCCTTGTATGGCACCAGACTCATCTTTCCTTCTATACTAGTTAATTTAGGAAATAGCAGATATCTCAGATGGCAGCTAGGACTCCATGATGAAGTAGACATGTAGCCTGTGCCAATGGTGAAGTCTCTTCCTACTGATTCTAACTTAGGAACATTCAATGTTCGGACAGACCTTGAATCAATGGTTACGTTAAAATTTCCTCCAACATTTTTAAGATCCGATATGTTAATCTGAATTACAGAAGGGTCTACAATATTATTCAGGTGATTTATGGTGAAGTTTCCTCCAACTTCTTCCAGATCTGATATAGAAAAATCCTGTAAATTATTATTAGGAATAGTAAGTCCTTTCTTTATTTTTTTTATTCCTTTTATATTTAATACATCTATATTAGAAATATAAGATCCGAGGCTCAGAGAATCTACTTCGGAAAATCCTTGTAGCTTTGGGAATTTAAGAGTGTAAGATTTAGCATTATCCGGCAGAATACTTAATGTTCCGTTAAATACATCATCTCCGATAATTTCAACACCATCAACAGCCGAAGCCATTACTGCCAATTCCTTTATATTCATACCTTTGATGTTTATTTTGGTAAGAGGTGTAGAAAGATAGTTATAGATTGATAATCTATTAATCTTTTTTATCGAAGAAGGAAATATTAGGTCTTTCATAGCTAGATCTAGCATATAAAGTTCTCCTTCAACCGTTTCCAATGATTCAAAACCTTTAGCCAGTCCATTTATTTTGGCATAATTAAGACTTAGTTTTCCTTTTACTCGCTTTAGTTTAGGAAGATTAACCGTCGTAATCTGTTTTCCTTCTACAATCATATCGTTAACCTCCTCCAACTCCGGCAGGCTAAATTCGCTCAGTTTACTAGTAGCTGAAGTAGTTAATTTACCTGTTATAATCTGCAACTTAGGCGCATTTATATATATCAATTTTTCTAATGGGTAAAGATTCAAATCAGCAATGGTCTTCAATTCTGAAAAATCCACTTTTTTTACATTTTCCAGACGAGAAAGTTCGATGCTTCCTACTTCTTTCAAATACGGTAATATAACCGAAGGCATCAATGCTTTTACATTGGAAAAAGTATTTGTTAACCGGAATGTTTCTCCCACTCTTTCCAAACTAGGAAGAATTACCTGCCCCATCCCCGAGTTAATAACAAAAGACTTAGACACATTCTTTAGCTTAGGAAAACTAATGGTTATTAAAGAATCGTTTTTCAAAGCTACTCCTCCTGCCATTTCTAAAGCAGGGAACAAAACGCTTTGCACTCTTGAAGAAGATTCTATTTGAATAAGATCTCCTACTTTAGTCAGATTTTCTAAGCCTTCAAAATTAGTCATACCGACAGTAGGATAAACAATTAGAGAATAGCCTATCTGTGTAAGACCAGCCAACGGACTTAATGATTTGATGGAATCTTTACCTGAGATTTGCCCCAGAATCAGATTTCCGGCAATCGAAGTAATGCCTTTCTGTCCAAAAGCATCTACATCGGCCTGAGTAGCGAGTATAATAGTACCGGCTTGTTCCTGCTCAGTTCTGTTTACAGTATATTTATACTGAGAACGAGTACCATTGTAAGAAGTTACAGCAAATACTATATCTTCTTCCCAGTTGGTTATCTCCTCGGGATTAGGAAATATTTTAGCATTCTCACTGAGTTTTACAGTAGCCTTAGCTCGCTCTAGAGACTGACTGGAAGAAGCATTAATGGTAATCTTATTACCTTCAATTAATCCATTCAATTCTGTTTCATTCTCTAGTCTCAGAGAGAAAGAAGTTATATAATTGTCTTTTCCTTCAAATTCTTTGTTGTCGTCACTACAAGCAGGTAATAAAATGACAGACAATATCAGCAGACAGATATAATGGTATATTCTTTTCATTATCTAATTAGTCTTTTAGTTATTAAAATTCAGATCAACAGGATTACCCGGCTCAGTTGATACTTCACCAACTAAAGAGCCTTTACCTACAGAAGCCGTATGTACTTTTACAAAATCTATATGAGTGAGGTTAGCAGGACTTCCATCAGCATGAATAGCATCTTCTATCCAAAACTCCCCAATGGGTCTCGTTGGGTCTGTATTGTGATTGTCCACATACCCCCATCCTAAGTCTCTGGACGATTCATAACCTGTACCTTCGGCAATATAGAATGTCGGTGGCACACGTGTACCAGTCAAGGTATAAGCACTTTCTTTTATAAACATTGGGAAGAAATAGTCTTGAGAGTGATATCCATTAATATCTACCGAACCTGTATTTCCAAAATTGTCTGTCCACATTACATCAGTTCTTTTTTCTGTAGGTTTGTAATAAGTAACAGCATAGCGTTGTATGTTGTCTTTCTTTCCATACTCACTGCCTTTCAGTTCGTACCATGTATCATCGGGTAATCCGTTGCCATTCGAATCTTGCATAACCCAAACTACTCCCGGTTCGCTCCAACCGACAAAAGAGTTTCCATTGATACTCAAGTCGGCTTTATTCGCAACATTCTTCACACTATGGTCAAATCCTACTACAAAATATCCACCATAAGCTCCTATATGAAACATATTAGAGTTAGCATCCACAGCAGTTTGGAATTTCTGTAACACCTGAGCTAGAGATTGATATTGAGATTGAAAGTCAATAAACTGTCCCGGAGCAGGAATGTAATTGAAAGCTTTAGTCGCAACAGCTTTACTGTCTGTTTGTATTGCTCTGAAATAAGTGCTTTCAGGCTCAGTACAAGTAACCTCTACTCGAGCCTTTACTGATGTTCCTGTCTCTGTTACTTCTATCAAATAAGCTTTCTTTTCGGTAGGTGTAAATTTTAAAAACTCGGTAGTCGAACTTTGTGCAACTCCATCAACAGTCCACTTAAAGCCGGCAGGTTTATCTATATGGCAAATAACAGGAGCTAACACCAAAGTTCTGCCAAGAGGGACTGTCATCTTGCGTAGATTATTTTTATTGGTTATGGTTCGGTATAGACCATCATCGAAATAAAGTTCTGCTTCGGGTACAGGTAATACGACTACTGTTAGGGCTTTGATGTCAACACCGTCTTCAGTAGTTACTTTAACAGTCAAGGCAAATGAACCTAAATTTTCTTCTACAAAAGAGTACACTTGTTCTTCCGATACTATTTCACCATTTTTTCTCCATACATATTCTGCGTTTTCTGCATAGTTGGCTGTTGCTTTCAGCTCTATTGGTTGCCCCACATATGCAATATAGCTGGAGACCATTTCTATTTCGGGTGATATTTTATCTGCTACAGTAACTTTAATCTGCGACTCTTTATATCCAATTTCATCGTCAACCCTAAATATGATAAAATATTCGCCAACGCTATAGTCACTGAAATTTAACTGTAAATCATTCGAAATAATTTTCCCATTCAATTTCCACGAATAAATAGGATTGGTTGCATTGGTTACTTGCGGTACAATCTCTAATGTTTTCCCTTTTCTAACTTTATACTCATTTTGTGAGAATGTAATAGTTATATCGTTTTGAACTATATCATCATCACCAGAACATGATGAGAGGTAATAACCACTCAATAGTAAAAAAAGAAATAAAATTTTATTTTTCATCATTTACTTTTTTATTAATCTAAAATTAAACTTTTCAACCTATGTTTTGTAAACACAATATGAGCCGGAATCTCTCCTGTAACCACAGACCATTTTCGGTTACCCGTTTTGTCAAAGCAGAACAACGTTCCCGGACTAATATAATCTTTAGCGTCAGTCACATATATGTCTTTGGTTTCGGGATGAATAGCTAAACCATACGGAATTACGATTTGCTTTTCAGTTCCATCTTTAATGAAGTTCCGAGATACAACTGTTTGGCTTTTGGTATTTACAATAGCATAAGTAATTGTGTTTTTTTGAGTTATATGACTCCATTCTACACTATACATATAAATAGAATCGCCCATCGCGGTCATATTAGAGCATGGTAAGTTTAAAGTTTTGCTTACCATATCGTTTTTCCCGATGATATATGTATTTGATGCCGTAGATTTATAATCGCCTCGCGAGCTTACATAGATATTATTATCACTATCCAATTCCAACCGATGTAAATTAATCCCTACTGTTATCTTCTTTATTTCTTCGAACTTACCTAAATCAATAACAGACACTGTATTATCGTAATTCGGAACTCGGTAACCTCCCGAGTTCGCGACATACAATTTATTATCTCTTATCACCATTTCTTCGGGTTGATAGCCTACAGAAACCCGTCCAACTTCCTTAAAGTTGGTAGTGTCTATCTTTACGATACAACCTAGTGGGGTATCCGGTTCTATCTTAACAGGTCCATTGTAAGAACTTATATACGCATAACCTTTGTCGAAAACGATGTAACGGCAGTTGGGTATAGTGAGAGAACCTATATGGCGTGCAGTATTTACATCCAACACCTCCACATAACCTGAAACATTGATTACGGCATATAGTTTATTCCCATAAATCTGGATATCGTTACCTACATCTCCCAGTTCATGGGCAATGTTAGGATTTAGATAAGGATAAATATTTTGACAATATTTACCGGTTTTACGATCGAAGTAATCAATGGAAGATTTATTACTTCCCATATTGGCTTCATTCAACAGATAAAATCCTTTTATATTACCTTCTTCTCCTTCTACAACAGTTGTTTCATCAACAGGAGCTACCGGTGTTATTGTGGGAGGAATCAGTTCCTCATCATCTCCTCTACATGAATAGAGAAGAGTTAATCCTACAATTAGAATTAGAAATCCTAATTTGAATAATCTTCTTTTCATAATTTTCTTAAATAGTTATATTGAGTATAAATTTGAAATTTGTTCCTGGCATAGGGTAATTCAAGACTACATCGTAAGCCTGATTAAATAGATTATTAATTTCCATGGTAGCTTTGTATTTATTTTTCCTCCACACAAAAGACTTACCGATAGCCATATCGTGAGTGTACCAAGGCTCAAGTCTATTACGGGGAATATTGGCACTACCTGTATACCTAGTAGCTGTATAAATAAAACTGTATGATAAATTCCATGATTTATAATTGACGCCTAATATGGCCGATGCACTGTGGGTCGGAATATATGCTATTTGTCCTTTATAGGTAATGGTATCACTCTCTACTACCATTGGAGTATAGTCCTGTGCTTTTTGGTAAGTATAATTTATCCGAGTATCTAAAGTTAGATCTTTTCCTATCTTGTTAGTAGATGTTAAAGCAACATCTACTCCTTTTATCTTTACAAGACCAATATTTTTCATTGTCCAACGAAAATTTACACCGCCCGGGATAGCTAATAATTTGTCTGTAACTTCGTTGTAATAGGCATCGACTTGTCCTTCTAGAAAAAATGATGAATTTATATTTTTTGAATATACGAACCCTAAATTATATTGTTTGGTAAATTCGGGTTTGAGGTAAGAAGACAATGTCCCCATATATGCCATATGCATCTCGGTGAAGGTCGGCATTCGAAATATATTTTTATAAAAGGCTCTTAAAAATAGGTTCTCTCTACTCCATGGTTGCCATGAGGCCATCAAGGTGGGTGTGATTTTATCCCAATCACGTTGAATGTCTTTTTTATCTTCTTTGGTAGATTCATGGACAACAGTACCGAGTAAACTACCCTGTATTTTTACTCTATCCAGATCGAGAGAAGTCGCTACAGCTACCCAAGTAGAATACCGTTGCGGATAGATAAATTCCACCAAATTGGCATTCATTTTATTCCACTGAAAGTCGGCAGAAATGTTGGCTGTCCACGAAGGAAGGATATTAAATAGATTGGCTGAAGAAATATAAACATCATGGAGCATATATTTATTTTTCAACTTTTGAATTAAAGTATCAGATTCATAATACAAATAATCGTACGCATATTTCCCTGATATCTTTGTTGCATAAACGCCTGAAAATCTCTCATTTAAAGCTGATTGAACAAAGAAATTCCGATCCTTTTGTCTATCTTCATGCTTAAATCTTCCGGGTTCTTCTTTCACAATCGCTCCAGGGTATCCCCGTTCTGAAGTATAGAAATAAATACGACTTTTCCAATCACCTCCTTTTAACTTTCCGAAGAAGGCTTGCTCAATTCTAAATATCTGAATGTCTCCATTCTTTCGAACAGCGGTAGTATCGTATCCCCCTCTATTGTCAACAGTATTTTGAACTTTGTATTGAAACTTATATTTACCTGTCGAGTTAGTGTAATCAATATTAAACGATGAATTTAATTTCTCAGATAGCTTTTGTTCCCAATACAAAGAAGGATTAATCAGTCCGAATGCTCCTGTTTTGAAAGTAAATTTCAGATTATATTTTTTGTTGCATCCAAACTGAGGAGTTTTAGCTTCTATGTAGATAGAACTTGCAGAACTGTAATCTTTTGCCGGCTGAAAAATGGAGCTTTTTTGTCCGTTATGTAAAGAGATAGCTTGAATATTATCAAGTGAATATCGTCCAAGGTCTACAACTCCATTCTGAGGATTCGCTATTTCAATCCCATCATAGAATACACCTACATGCTGGCTACCCATACTACGTACATTTATAGTCTTAAGACCACCAATACCACCATAGTCTTTCAATTGTACACCCGAAAAATAACGCAAAGCATCAGCTACAGAATGGGCACTTAAATTTTGTAATAATTCTCCCGATAGTACTTGTACAGGGATAACATCTACTCTAGTTTTACGAGCCGAGACTACTATCTCATTTAGATGTTGTATACTATCTAGTTTACTTTGCGCGAAGCCCGTTATGGAACAAAAGTATATAAAAGAAAACATTAACCCAACTCGGTTAAACCCACGTAATGACGACATCTAAGCCACCTGATTAAAGGATTATCAAATAACTTAACAGGAAAATATAAACGATTAAATTAAAAAGAGCAACCATAATAATTATGGTCAGAATTCTGCTTTTCATCTTCTTCAGCTTTATTTCCCGAAAGCCTTAAATTATAATAATCTTGGCAGGTCTTCTGACTTACTCCATCTTTGAATCGTCCTTCCCATTCATTGTTGAACAGTGGCTTGAGTATTGTTCAAAGATTTTAGTAGAGCTTACAGCAGCGGGTCTGTTCAGGATTTACACCTGATTCCCTTTTCATCACTTTTCCGTAAGTTATTGGAATTATGACACCAAAATCGAAAACAAAGGTATGTTTAAATATTTAAAAAAGAAAACTTATTATAAAGAAGATTAAAAACTGGTAGAGCTTTTGTTCCACTCTTAGCTTTTTGAGGGTTGTTTCAGCTTTTTAGTTTGTATGAACATAAAATGTAATTATTTTCGACTATTTTTTCTGATAGGGTATAACAATTATTTAATCCTATGAAAATATAATTATTATGAATTATATGATCAAAATAGTTTTTCTCTATCGAGTTTAGGCTAAATAACGTTCAAAGAAAAATATTGCGATACATAAAAAATATTAGGCAAAATCGATTGTTTAAAAAATGTATACTATAGATTTAACTTATTATATTCTGCGAAACTAGACACTTTAGGATATTTCAACGTGTCATTTAAAACCTTGTTTATAGTCGGATAAATCTTTGTCTTTTTATATTAGTCTGCTGCCTCCAACTTTACAACCAACCTGATTATAATATTGAGTTAATACTGAAGATATGAACTGAAAGTTATCGAGCGAAATCAATATGCTTGGTTATTCCTTGACTGTAATAATCCGTCAAGATTAATT
This sequence comes from Dysgonomonas mossii, assembly GCF_004569505.1. Lineage (NCBI taxonomy): Bacteria > Pseudomonadati > Bacteroidota > Bacteroidia > Bacteroidales > Dysgonomonadaceae > Dysgonomonas > Dysgonomonas mossii. The sequence goes on along the minus strand of NZ_SPPK01000011.1, from coordinate 4,866 downwards.
ACCCCCAATTATTTAGGAACGGTACAAAAGAAAAATATACATATTATAATTATAAAATAATACTTTCTCATATAGATAAGCATGTTTTATTTGTTCCAAGATTACCACAAATATATTATCACTTCCTTCTTTTTGATTTAACAAAGAACGAGTATCACTTAAATATAGGATCTACTCTATAATTTGAACCAAATATTTGTTTGGGAAATATGATAATTAATAATCTTTGTATGTTTAAAATTGTAAAATATTATTCATATGAAAAAAAAGAAAATTCCTGCAAAAAAGGAGTCTGTGTTATTTGTTTTTCGAGAAATCGTCGAAAACAATAAAGAAGGCGGTCGATATCATACGGTTGCTAACTATGTAAGTTTTGTAAATAAATTAAGTGTTTATCTTGGGGAACAAAGCGAATCCTTTACTTTGCAAGAGTTAAACAAGGAGTGGGTTGAATCATATATTGAATGGCTACATGAAAAACACCCAGATAAACCTCAAACTGTCGATTTCTATTTTAGAGGTCTTCGTGCATTATTTAATACAACAATGAAAATAAAGGAATATTCAAATCTTAATATAGCAAGCCCCTTTATTGGAGTATATGTAAAAAAAGGAACAACTTCTAAAAGGGCACTTTCTGTAAAAATGTTGTCTAAACTGCTAAATCCAGAATTAAATTCATCCTTATCCGTTAGTCAAAAAGAATCTTTAGATATATTGTTAGTTAGTCTATATTGTAGAGGTATGGTTTTTCATGACATATATAACCTCAGGTGGGATATGATTAATAATTTCTGGCAAATTGAATATTGCCGAAATAAAACCGGACAATCGATTCGTCTGACTGTACCTAGAGAAGGACAAGAGATAATGTTACGATATAAAAAAAACAATAATTTGTATGTTTTCCCTTTTCTCAGAGAAAAAAACAATAAAACTGTACTATGTGAGAAGTCTGCATTAAGGCGAATTAATCGACATGCTTTAATTATCGGCAAAATTCTTAATTTTCCTTGCAAATTAACGACTTATGTTATGCGACATAGTTGGGCTACGCTGATGTTAGAAGCTGGAAAATCAGTTGAGGTAATTAGTCAATGTATGGGACATACATCAATAAGGACAACACAAATATACTTGTCTTCTATTTCAACTACAAAGGTAGATCGGGAAGTCAATGATATGTTAAACCGTTTTATTCGATTGGGTAAGAAGGGAAAAGATAAATATCAGAAAAGCCTTTATCCATCAGCAATTTCATAAGTCTCTTTCTTTGTGAGAAAGAGTTTTCCGAGCGTGTCTTAAATAATTGCACCAAAGATAATTATATTTTTTAAAGATTTAATGGTTATTATCAATATTTATTAAATATTGATTCTTTCTATATATTAATTATGGCATATAAAACGATATTCAGCTCATATATTATATTTTTTCACATAACTATGCCTCATAGTAAGGTTGTAATATAACATATTCATTGACAATACCATAAGTCTCACACTCTATGAGTGTAAGACTTACAGCAGAAGTAAATACACAATCGCTATAAGAAGTCTCTTTCTCACAAAGAAAGAGACTTCTTATAGTAAAATGCTTTAACAATTAAACTTAAAGATGAATTTCAGCAATTAATTAAACAAAGTCTACATAGTCTACATAGTCATCTTAATCTTTATATATCTCTATTAGCAAATCAAGAGGTTGTAATAAAAAATAAGTAAACTATTTATCAAACGATAGGACATGAGTTTCTTTGGTCTGAAGCATAAAAGAGCAAAAGGCATGTAAAAAAATTAAATATTGTACATCTATAAACTAGATCTAGTTTTTTATAAAATAACACGAAGAATAATAAAGGTAGCAGCAGTGTCTAAATTAAAATATTTGATATGAAAAGCAAAAAGCAATATTTTATTACATTATTAATTTATAGAAAAACTATTATGAAAAAGAGTTTTATTAACATTTGTGTTATAATTCTGCTTTCGGTAATGTTCAGTTGCGAAAATTCATTAGAGATGATACTTCCGCAAGGGCCGAAAGGAGATAAAGGAGATCCAGGTAAGTCTGCATTCGAACTTTGGTTGGAATATTATGGAAAAGATCCGGGAACTTCCATTGAAGAATTCTTTAATTCTTTAAGAGGTAAAGATGGAAAAGACGGAGATGTGCCTATTATCGGTACTAATGGTAACTGGTGGATCAGTGGTGTAGATACTGGCATTCCGGCACAGGGTAAAGACGGTAAGAATGGCATTACACCTGAGATTGGGGATAATGGAAATTGGTATATCGGAGGAGAAGATACCGGGGTCCCTGCCAGAGGAAAAGATGGTTTCTCTCCTTATATTAAAGATGGTTTCTGGTGGATTGGAGAAATCAATACTCTTGTCCCGGCAACAGGTAAAGATGGAAAAGACGGTAATACACCTACTGTAGAAATTGGCCCGGGTCCGAGTTTCTATTGGATTGTTAATGGAACTACGACGAATATTTCAGCAAAAGGCGTTGATGGGAGAGACGGAACTGATGGTAAAGATGGGTATACTCCAGTTATTGGAGACAATGGAAATTGGTGGATCGATGGTAAAGATACAGGTAAGCCTTCTGTCGTAATACCTGTTGTCGGAGACAATGGAAATTGGTGGATCGATGGTAAAGATACAGGTAAACCTTCACGTGGAGATAAAGGAGATAAAGGTGACGATGGTGTAGATGGAAAATCAGCCTATGAATTATGGAAAGAAGCTGTTGATAAATGTGACGGAACAGTCAAAAACAAAGATGGCTCGAATTACGACTGTTCTAAAAACTCGTGGGAAGACTTCCTTATCTGGCTACAAGGTGGCGATGTCTCTGTATTACACAAATACTGGACAACACTCCCTGGTAATGAAGGTAAAACTATTCAACAGTTTATAGACGAATTATTCGATTGTCATTGTGATGGAATTACAGTAAGTGTAATAGCACAAGACGAATGTGTAGAATTAAACGCTGACGGAACACTCAAAAAAGCTTATAATGCCAAACTAAGCGTAGGTGGAAAGAAAGGAACTTCTGTTGTGGTGACAGGAACCGGTGTGAATCTGACTGGAAACATAACAGACGATCAAACACCAGTTACATGGAATATTCCACGTAGTGATGCAAGCATCCAATTAACGATTGTTTGTACCGAAAGTGGTAATGCTGTGACAAAGAATGCATTTATCCCTGCTCTGAAATATGTAAAGCTAGACGGTGCAGCAACTGTAACACAGGTACCAGATGAACAAAAAGACATGGTTGTAATAAGCTTTTTGTCAGCTCCTGAAGAATTGATTATTGATGGAGAATCGGTTTATACTAAGACAGGAGGCATAAAAAGTGGTTCGGGATGGGCTGTTGCCAATGAAAAAGTATTTGCTCGATCTTATGAAAGAGGGGCGACAGCGCAACAACCTACTGTTGTAGCGAAAGGTGCTAACGGAGAATGTAGTACTATAACCGGAGCGTTTACAATTCCTACATTGGCTCCGGTTACTATTGGTACTCCACAACTTGCCATAGTGGACAATTGTGATTTAAGCCTGTCTGTTACAGGATCATCCGGCATGACAGTAAAGGCTTCTTATGGGTCATCTCCAGTTACAACTATTGAATTAACAGAAAGTCCATCTGGAACATACAAGGCAATCGTTCCGAGAGCATATACTGCTTATAATATAAGCGTAGTATCTGAAAAAGCAGGTGCCGGTACGGTAACGAAAACAATAACTGTAAACGGAAGTAATTTGTTAGAGGTTCTAACCCCACTTCAACTTAATACAGTATCGGGATATAATGACAATGCTGCTATTGCAACAATAAAGAGAGAGTTAAAGAATAATACATCTGCTCCACTCAAAGTTACTATTACCAGGGGTAATAATAATACATCAGGTTCACTAAGACGTACGCCTCCTGAGTTCCCGTACGAGGTTACAATACCTGCTAGTGCTTCGGTAACGATGGATTTTCAAAGAGATTATACTATAGCATATGGTAGCGGCTCTTATGTATTGACGTTTACAACTGAAAACGAATGTGGATTGACAAAAACAACAACATTGTCTGTTTCCAATCAAACCAACTATACCTCAAAATTCACAAAACCTGATGGTTTCGGCGGAGACGGTCAGCCTGGAGGTCCGGGATGGGATTATGATACAGATGGGGATCCGAATGTGACATTTATTGTAGATGTTTATGATGCTATACCTAATTCTTATGTTGAGTTCCAGTTATATAAAGGGGTAGGGTATTCCGCAATCTTCCGAGTGGAAGCAAATGCGAATGGACGCATTTCTCAAACTATAACGATGAAAGCATCAGAATTAGAAGCGGCTCTTAATAACGGCTATGGGTTCTTTAAATTCTTTAGTGACAGCGGATATACAGCACCATACAATATTGGAGCAACTAAAGAAAAGATACCTTTTGCATTTTAATAAACTATGAAAAAAAGAGTAATATGAAAAAAAATTATTTAATATATATTCTTTTGTTCGGTTTATTGTCTCCCTTATGTCCTGCTGTAGCGCAGGACATAAGTTCCGGAGTTATAAACCCAGAAGAAAAGACAAAGAAAGCTTGGGAAGTAGGTGTAGGTGCATCAATATTCAATTTTAGTCGTATTGATTTTACCAATTTCCAAAAAGCAACGGATAACTACAAGTTAGGCATGCATTTGCGTCATAGTATTATAGGGCCTCATCTATACATAGCTCGTGAACTGAATACACATTTCTATCTGGATGTACAAGGAAATCTTAGTTTCACAGAACAATATGTGGATGGCAAGGATAAGTTGAAAACAGCTTTCATGGTAGGCCCTGGTTT
>NZ_SPPK01000010.1 GCF_004569505.1 Dysgonomonas mossii | reverse complement strand
AACAAAAACAAGTAAAGCTAAAATAAAAATGACCCCGTCGACCAGGATATTTTAGGGGTAATAATAAAGTTTTTTCAGGGGTCAATTTAGACTTGGCAAAAGGGGGCAATCTGAACTGGATTTTCCAATTGGCTTGTATGAAATATAGCAAACACTATTCGCCAGTAACTAATATCGTAATATTGGTTGATAATAGATTGGTGATAATGGTTTAATCTCTAGTGACTGCAAAGTATAGAGAGCTATAAGTAAGCACTATAATTATGATAGAGGTTGTAAGATACCTGAAAATATTGCTAGTAATGCCTATCTATCCCGAATGTAAGTTCGGGATAGATGACACTAGTATGAATATTATTGAGGTATATTGGAAAGGCTGAAACCGAAGATTCGACTCAGTAATTATATTTATAAATTGACCGATAAGACTCATTAGAGGCTTGCTATTGACTTCTATATATAAAACCGAAGTAGATGTAGGAATTGAATAAATAAAGCCTGTAAAACAATTTATTTCACGACTTACTTAAACTTAATTATAAATTAGTATTTTTATCTAAATATTATAAATATTGATTAATATGACTCCTTTAGAAAAAGTAAATTTAATTCATTCTATTGCTGTTGAATTACAAAGACGAATGACCTATGATGAAATAGACTTATATTTAACTGAATATGGAATAAATAAATTATCAGATGGATATGGGAGTAAGAAGGTGTATGTCCAAAAAGTCTTAGAAGGAGTTCTTACCACGAAAATTCTTAAAATAGCGGAAGAGTTAGGTTTATTAAAATCAGAAAGCTTTATATTGGCTGAAGAACCACTATGTTGGAAACTTGGTTTCTTCAAGATGTTTATTAGTCATTTAACAGCAAATAAATCATCTGCGACTAATTTAAAAATATGTTTGGAGGAATATGCGATATCTGGATTTGTAGCTCATGAAGATATTGAGCCTTCTAAAGAATGGATGGTCGAAATCGAACGAGCTTTATTTAGCATGAATGGTTTATGTGCAATCGTTACTCCAGATTTTATAAAAAGTCATTGGTGTGACCAAGAGGTTGGAGTAGCTATTGGTCGAAAGATACTTATTGTTACGATAAGAAAAGGTGCTGATCCTTATGGTTTATTTGGAAAATATCAGGGAATACAATCTAAAGATAAAGACTCTAATAAAATCGCAGAAGAAATATTTAAGATTGTAGCTACGAATGAAAAATCTAAATCAACATATGCTGAAATGATTCGTAATTTGGTATTGAATTCAAAGAATGCCGAAGAAGGTTTGAAATGGATAGCTCTTTTAGAAAAGATTCCTAATATTGAAATAGCATATATAGCAGAATTACATTCAAAGTTTTATTCTAATAATAATCTGAATAATAAGCCTATTTTTGACATTGTAAACAGAATATTTAAAAAGTACGATTTGTCACCAGTTAATCATAAAACCTTCATGGTAAGTAACCTTGATTTGGATGATGATTTACCTTTTTAACGTTATATAAAAACAAACTTTCTACCTTGAGAAAACCCCTTAAAACACTGGAGAATCATTGGTTTTAATCCTATTTCTAATCCTAAAAAATAAAAATCCTTGAAACCAATACTGATATTCAGTCGATTACAAGGATTTAAAGAGGTTCCTGGCGGAGCTTTTAACTGTTTAGTAAATAGCTGAAGATAAAAGGAATACTCAATGTTTTCGTTTTCTTTAGTCTAACAATTGTACAACTATAAATTAAAATTAAATTTATTTATTAGTACCTATTATACTTTTGGATTCGTAGTGTTTTATCTTATCATTTAATTCCCGTATGTCCCTTTTTATAGATTCTGTTACAGGAATGTTATGTTTATCCATGAAAGAAGAAAGCTTTTGCAGTTCTTCCTGTGCCTGTCCTTTTTTGATGCTGTAATAATAAGCCGAAGTAAAATCGAACTCGTCTTTAGTCATTAACAGCTTGGATATATCTTTTGGGTTTGTATTGTTCGTCAGTTCTATTTTTCTTTCAAGGATAGCCGATATATACTCCAAATCTTCGCCTGTGGGAACATATTGTTTATCCAATATGTCAAAATAAGTATTGAACTTTTGTTCGTTATTATTCCATTCCAATTTGATAAGCCCGAAGCCGTGTATAGAGTATGCCAATACTTTTTTTATCAGCCCAGAAAATTCTTCTTTTTTGATCCTTACATATTGGTTGGTATCTCCCGAATGGGAATCAAAAAAATAAGCGGGTTCTACCTTGAAATAGTCCGCTATGGTGAGCAAGGTATCTATTTTAGTAGAATTGGCTTTGATAAGCTTATGAAGGCTTTGCTCAGTCATTCCCAAGTCTGATGCTGCCTGCTTCATGCTCACACCTTTTTTTTCGCACAATTCACGTATTTTAAACAAATAGACCATAATAGTTTAATTATTTATAAATGCTAAACTATTTGTTTAGTGTCGTGTTTTTATTCGTAATTTAGTGCTTCAAATGTACGAAATATAATTTAGTATATACAGTTATTCTATTTTTAACTATTTATTTTTTATCGCTTATGGATACAGTTATCGTCACAACGGAATCGTCCCTTGAAAAGATTATTGAAAGGGTTTTTGACCAGAAAATACCCAAATCTGCTGAATCGGAAGTCGAAAGAACATTCAGCATTAACCAAGTAGCCAAGATGCTGAAACGTTCTCATAAGAAAATATCGGATCTGGTAGCAGGGGGTATTTTAAAATGCACACCCGACAGGAGGGTATATGAAAGCTCTCTCAGGGAGTATAACAATAAGTAGAGCATGCAAGATTAAGATAGATACAACAAATAGTTGGAATCTATGAAGTCCTTTTTCATCCACCACGTGGGAAAGTACCCATAACACGCCATCCGAGTCGGGTGGCGTTATTTTTTAAGCTCGGCTCGTTTAATCGACTTAGTCAAGTGTGTAAACTTACCCGATACAGAATGCATAGATATTTATTAATCAATAAAATAGCGATTTTTTCGGTACAAACTCATAAATAGGTTCTGTATGCATTCTGTTTTGTATCAATTACTTATGCTAATATACGTGACATTGGTGAAAAAACGAAATATTTGACGGAAAGTTCTGAAAAGATTATTTAGATACTTCTTGCTTATAATGTATGTTGTTTTTATTTAGTTGTTTTTGTGCAATTATTCTTATTTTATTAAACTAACCGTGCAGAAATAACTATATCTGTAGTGTGATTAAAATTGAGTATGGAAGAATTAGAACAATTAGGAATTATACCGGTGAACTATGCAGTCCTACGTTCGCTGTTTTCTGACTATCGTTCTCCTCGCAACAAGATTGCTAATCTTGAACAGGCAGAAAAGATAATCCGACTTAAAAGAGGGATGTATGTCGTTTCGCCGAAGGTGAGTAGGCAACTGTTATCTGTAGAACTGATAACGAATCATATTTATGGTCCATCTTATGTCTCTATGGAAAGTGCTTTACGTCATTACGGTTTAATTCCTGAACAAGTTTATATGATTCGTTCCATGACGCCCAATCGTTCCAAATACTTTGAGAATCCGATTGGTAAGTTTGAATATATAACGGTGAATGAGGATTATTATTCCATCGGTATAAAGCAACAGACGGTTGAGAACAAATATACATTCTTGATAGCTACTCCGGAAAAGGCATTATGCGACATGATTACAGGAACGCCACAATTACGGATTCAATCGGAAAAAGCATTAGTAGTTTATCTTGAAGAAAATTTACGATTTGACATATCTGCTTTAGAAAACATGAATAAGAGTATTGTCAAGGAGTGTATAAATACCGGGAAAAAAAAAGGAGTATTAGAATTATTATTGAAGCTATTACAATGAATATATTTGAACAAATGCTTTCAAGGTACGATATAAAGACCAACGAGCAGAAGAGAAACGTAACACAGGAAGTAATGCAGGAAGTAACCCTTGCCGGATTATACCGTGGGGGATTCTTTGATAAGGCTGCTTTTTATGGTGATACTTGTTTGAGAATCTTCCATGAACTACCTCGATTCAGTGAGGATATGGATTTCTCTCTTATCGGAAAAAATGAAATATTTAATTTAGAAAGTTATTTTCCCTCCATTATTGAGGAATTCAAAGCAGTAGGACGTGATATTGTTATTACACGAAAGGAAAAGAAGAAAGAAGCAAAGGTAGAATCCGCTTTTTTGAAGGATAATACGGCAATATATGATGTTAAGTTCAAGACTGATAAAGATTTGAAAATAAAAATAGAGGTTGATATTGATCCTCCTCTTGGATTCACGACCGAACAAAAATTATCATTGATGCCCTTTTCTTTCATGACACGATGTTTTACGTTACCTGATTTGTATGCCGGAAAGATGCATGCATTACTATTTCGTAATTGGAAAACTCGGGTAAAAGGTCGGGATTGGTATGACTTCGAATGGTATGTTCGACACAATATCCCGTTGGATTTTTCTCATTTGCAAATCAGAACCAAAGAATTTAACGGCATGGACATGGGTAAAGAAATCTTTACCAAGCTGTTGAAAGAGAGACTTTCTTCTACTGACATTAATATGGTTAAGCGTGATGTACTCCCATTTATTCAGAATCCCCAAGAACTGGATATTTGGTCGAATGAATATTTTTTTCAGTTAGCCGATAGGATTAAGTTCTTGTAAGAAAGATTTCCTTATATGCCTGAATCTGATTTATTAAAACAAATAGCTGAACTGCAAGCTCTAAATATTGAATTGCTTATTGGAGATGAAAAGCGTCGGAATATGCTTGGACTTTTCAGGAAAGAAACTATTTTTCAAAAGTGGTTCAAAAATCGGATATACCAAGATAGGAAGACATAGAAAAGCTTATTCTCTATCTCCGAAACACAGAAAAAAAACTATCTTAGACCTTTGCCCTTTTATCCTTCTTTCTACTTATAAAATATGTGATTAAACCTAATACCAGATTTGTTACCCCAACCATAGATGCTTTAAAATCATTTCCGACGACAAAGACAATCATCCACAGAGAAACAATTATAAAGAGAATTTGCATACAAGGAAATAACGGACTTTTGAAATTATCTGTTACAGGAATATTATTTCTCTTATTACGGTATCGTCTAAGAACAACACCTAACACAACCATAAGGGTTGAAATATTGAGCAGCATTCCGCAATACATCATTACCTGCGAGAAAGAACCAGTAAGAATAAGGAATATACTTATACCGCACTGCAAATAAAGAGCCTTAACCGGCACGGCTCCTTCCTTAGACTTAAAAATATGCCACAACGAATGATCTTTTGCGATGCTGGATGTAACCCTTGCTCCAATCCACACCATTGCACTTATGCCTGAAACGAGAAACAATGATATGATCCCACTGAATATCTTCGCAGGAAAGCTTCCAAGCATCTGCTCTACACAGATGGATCCGACATTTAATTTTCCTGCAAGGTCTGAAAAAGCTGCATGCTTCAACATCGTATATTGTAACAAGGTATAAATAACAGTCACAATAAGCGTTCCTCCAATCAGTGCACGAGGAAGTGACTTTCTCGGATTCCGGAATTCTTCGGTTATATATGCAGCAGCATTCCATCCGGAATAAGAATAACTGACATATATCAGGTTTATGGCAAACGCAGCACTTCCGATTTCTAACAGATAAGACTTGTCGTAATTAATTGCTGTTGCCGTGTCATCTGCCGGCAGAATAACCCCAATAGCAATAAAAACCAAAATGAAAAATACTTTAAGAAATGTACTTATATTTTGAAATACAGAACTAATATTCAAACTACGACTATGAACGAGCGTTATCAACACTACCAGACAGATACCAATCAGCTTGGGATATCCTGTTTTGATAGGAAGATATTCAGTGAAAGCCATCGTAGCTAAAGCAATGGGAGCAGCAAAACCAACCGTCAGCGAAATCCATCCGGAAAGATAACCAATAACAGGGTGGTATATTTGGGACAAGAAAGTATACTCTCCACCTGATTTCTTTATGTCTGTGCCTATCTCGGCATAGCTAAACGCTCCACAAAGAGCGACAACACCTCCTAAAATCCATAACGAAAGAATCGTATTTGTATTACTCAATGCTTCGAGTTGAAAACCTAAGCTCGTAAAAGCTCCTGTTCCAACCATATTTGCCACAACAATAGAAATTCCCGTCAGACTGCCTATTTTTTGTATGTTTTTTACACTCATGAAAGAATTTCTAATATTTATTCAACAGATTTAATTTGTAGGTCTTTAAGCAAGTCGTAAGCTCTAAGAGTGCTGTCATTTCTCAAATATTTTCCTCGGATAGCTTTATAATCATTTAAAACTTTCTCCGATTTATAATATAAAATAGAATCAGTTTCTATTGTTGGCGTATAATCTTTAGGGTATGCATATACAAAAGAACCTATGCCATCATATACCGGTATACGGAAAAAGTTTCGCTCTACAAACTCTCCTGTTTCTTCTTTTTTAATACCTGCTTTTATAAAAAAATCTATGGCATAATCAGGAAAACCAAATAAATAGCCATACCCCCTATGACGTTCATCGCGAGGCAAGTTTTCAATTACACTAACCACAACATGCGGCTCTGCCCCGGGAACTAAACCTAAAGGCCCAAAGAAACTCGACTTTTTCTCTAATACCTTATTCAATACGCTTCTACGAGCAACCGTCAACTGAACAAAACGCATGTCATCACCCCAACTATTAGGGACAAACACAAAAGTCAGATCGGGAATATTAAGCTGATTCAGCCTATTTACAATTTTCTGAAAATCACATAAACCATCTACTCCCCCTGATTTAGAGCCTGCAATACGGAATGTTGTTCCCGGCTTCTTTATAGAGTCCAGATTGAGAAGGGTATAACTTGACAATGAACTTATTGATTTAATATTTGCCCAAAGAGTATATAAGGCTTCATGTTCGAGCCCCCATTGCAAGAGAGAATCTATTTGTCTTTGCTCAAGTGAACTTAATGCTACACTATCTTCAAATTTGACAACTGTATTTCTCGTAGAATTACATGAGATTACAGATACAACAAGTATCAGCATTAATAAGCTTATATATTTTTTCATTATGCGGTATTTTATGGTTTGGTATATAAGTCTCGAAGTAGTTGAGATGCTTTAAGCGTACTATCGCTCCTCAAATATTTATTCCGAATATTCTTATAGTCATCTAATACTCCCACAGCCTTATTGTACAGTACAGAATCTACTGATGCTGTCGGGGTGTGGTTTTTGGGGTAAGCATATACAAAATAGCCCGAGTCTCCCTTATAGACAGGTATTTGAAAGAAAGTTCGTTCAGGAAATTTCTTTGTTTGGACTTGTATCAACGAAGCTTTTACATAGAAATCGACAGCGTAGTCCGGATAGCCAAACAGATAACCATATGCTCTGTAACGCTCATAACGATCTGCATTTTCAACCATACTTGCAACAACAATAGGATCAGCTCCTGGAGCTAATCCAAATTGTCCAAAAAAACTTTCTTTCTCAAGCAATATTTTATCGAGAAGGCTTCTGCGAATAACACTTAACTGTATCACTCTCATTTCCTTTTGTGCACTGTTATATGGCACAAGTATAAACTTCAGATCCGGAATATTAAGATCATTAAGTTTATTGACGGCTCTCTGCAACCTTTGTAACCGATCAAGCTGATTGCGCTTTGCTACCACATCCACAACTTCTGCTTCCGTTTGTTTCAAACTATCCGTATTTGCTATTGGTAAATAGTATAGTTTTAAAGAGCTCATAGGCTTGATATCGGAAAGCAGGGTGTACAGTGCTTCATGATCAAGCCCATATTGCAATATAGAATCGACAAGACTTTGTTCCGAATCGTTTAGCTCTATGTTTTCATCGGATTGCCGTGTAATTTCTTTTGTCGAATTACATGATATTACAGATAATACAAGGATTACTGCTATTAGGTTAAGATATTTCTTCATCATGATTATTATTTTTCAGATAGACGCTTTATCGTCTTTTTTATTTCATGTAGTACTGCCGCATCTTTCTCTTGTGGCATTATTTTTTCTAAGTGCTCTATAATATAATTTTTCCGATAAGAGTAATTATACCAACCTAAAGCCTCTGCTGTTTTTAAGCGTAAATCGGGTTCATATGTAATATCGTCCAACACGCCGAATAAAGTATCGACATACTCTGTTACAGGATTATTTCTAAACCTTGAGATTTCAAGAGACCTGCTTTTTTCTTTTACTGATTTATCCAATATGATGGCTATATCTTTCTTTTTGCTATTATTGGTAGACCTAATATTTTTTAAGATGCCTTCCAGATTATCTCTAGAATATAATGGAAGTGAATTTGATTGTTTTATAATCTCTACTTCCAGCTTATCCAAATCCATCATCCTTAGCCCTGATGAAATTTTGAAAACAATACGTTCCGATGTATTATCATTTAATATTGCTTTGGCTACAGCCGGCAGCAACTTATCTGAACCATTTCTGGGAATAAAATCAAGAGCCAACCGTCTTGTCAATTCATAACTATCGGTCGTGGCAAGAGCCAATACTTCTGTAAAATTATCATCGTCTAGTTGAGATAGTAAAATTAAGCACTCTAGTCTTACTATCATGTATGGAGATTTTATGTATGTCTTCTTGAGTAATTCAGAAATATTAGCAGCATTATTATCAAACAACCGATGTAAGGCAATTGCTTGAATATCCGGAGAGGTCGAGGAGAGAGCTTTAGTCCAAAAAGTATTGTCTTTTGAATGCACGGTTAAAGCCTCATTTATATCAAACTGACTAGACGTATTAGGCGCAAAATGAAATGTTGGATCCCCAATTATGTGTGTTTCTAAATATTGGGTGTATTTTCCCCATTGCCCTACGCGCAGCCCCAAATTAAGAAGACCTAAAAAACGATCGGGCCATTTGTCTTGAATCGTATTTACAGTATTTCCTTGTGTAACGATTGTCTTCCCTTCGTTAAAAATATAAGCTCCTGCAATATATTCATCCTCATAGAAAGATCCATTATAGCAAGCATCAAACATTACAAAGCGTGCATTAGGAGCAATCTCCAAAATATCTTTTACTGTTATATCGAGAGTCAGATTCATAATAGAATCTTTCTTCTGAAGTTCGGGATCGAATGCTTCTTCACTCCATGAACGTGGTACTCCAAGCCAATTTGTATAATATTCTATTGCATCTTCTTTTGTGTTGCCTTTTTTCTTTGCATACGAAACGACTTTGCTCCTCAAATAAAGCTTAATATTTTCTATTGAGGTATTGACATCGCTTCCCGTTTTATATCCATTAATATATTGATAATCATTTGATCCATGATGGTGAAACAGCATAACATCCAAGTCAGGACGAAGAACCTCATTTAACCAATACGGCTTCATCGGCCAATAGGTGTCAAAATCCATGAATTTCACGTTACCTCGAGTATTAAATGCTACTGGAAATTGCTCTCTCAACGCCAATTGTTCTCCAGCCCAAGCAACTCTAGACTCCGAGTTATAGCCATGTCCTCTGGCTACTGTAATATTATCAATAATATTATTTTTCTCTGTTGTTCTTACACTTACAACCTTGTTCAGATAATTTCGCAATTGAGTATATTTATCAGTCTTGCTTTTCTCTAAGGGCTTGATACGGGCAGAATAAATATTGGAACGAAGGGTATGGTTCGACTCTGCTTTTAAAGAATAATAAAAATAAAGCGGTTTAACAGAGTCTTTCTTTATAAAGTCAAACTTCAATCCAAAATCATCATAGAATCGGTCTGATGGCACACTTGATTGTTGCCAATTTCGTTTTTGATCCATCTTAAAAGCTGTCGTAAGATGTTGCACGTCCCGGAGCATTGGAATCGGAATATCTCCGACAAATACAGCTCCCTCAAGAGGTTGAGTTCTACTACTATGCAGTTTCACCAATAACTCCCTTATCTGATCGGGAGATGTCCAAGCATGATATATGATATACGTACCAAGACCATCTTGTTCTATAACTTTTTTGTATGCCTCTAGTTCTGTTTTCGCCTGATTGTAACTCTCACTATCAACAATAATAGCAAAAGAAGTCTTTGTTTTTACAGACGGATTTATAACAGTTTGTCCTTGCATAGAATATATGCAAAGACAAAACAATAATTGTAAGAATATTTTTCTCATTTTTACATCAATAATATTTTTATTAAGTACCTATCATCCAGTCGTCTAAAAATTAAATCCAAAACTTACGAGAAGGTTATGTCGATTGCTAAACTGTGATGCTATCGCTTTCGTATAACGAAACTCTGCTTTAAGATAAACACTTGGCAGGAGCGTTTCTTTTATCTTTTGAGAATATGTTGCCGCAGCTCCTATTGAGTAGAAATCAGATCGAAGGTAGGCTGCATCCACTGCTTCAAGTAAAGTTACGACGGGATAGGTTGGATAACTTCCATTATAATCATATTTACCTGATATATTCCGACTATATGAATAATCTGCCGCCAAAAGGAAACGTTTCATTAAAGCATTATTAGATAAAATAAAATTACGTTTTGCTCGGAGTTGATAGGCTATATTCTGTGCATTTTTCTCTGAATACGGAAGTAGATATACATCCTTTTTATCTGAATATTTCACTCCGGCACCAAACTTCCATAAATACTCATGACTTTGATTATTGTTAATAGATAAGTCATAATCGAGAACTACAATCTGAGTTTTATAATTAGACTTCACGAACTTACCTAACGTAACGTACCCATTTTGAGTGTCATATTGGGTTATATATTCTATTCCATCTATTTTTCGATTTGTATAATCTGCAGAAATAAAATGTGTTACATTGTTCACATCCTTATACAGCTGTAGCTTCGTATTCCATATCTTATCCTTTGTCGTTCCTTGATCTAGAGGATCTGTAAAAGAGAACGACACATCTTCAACTTTTAAATTATATGTGCCTGATAACAATAGATTTACAATTCCTTGATAATTATATTGCAATCCTCCACCGACATTATTTCCTTCATAATTAGTCGTTTTGCCTGATCCTAACTGAGAATATGCAGACCCTAAGCCAAAAAGCTCATAATACTGTTTGTAATCAGCAGCGTTTACTATTGAATTCTTCGATTCTTCTTTCAGACTATAATATTCAAAATTGACTCCGACATGATGTTGATCATTAATCGAATACGCTATCCCCGGTTTAATTGTTGCAGTATAATAATAGTTTTCGGCGCGAATATCTCGCTGCTTAGCACCACTTTTAGCTACATAACCTCCTTCAATTCCTAACGACAATTTATTCCACTGTTTTGGAGATGCTACTTTAAATGAAAAGTCATACGATTGATTACGCCACTCACTTTTATTGACGTCAGCTAAGATATAAGGCATTCCCCGAAACGGATCAATAATGGATGAATTGAAGTTTGCGTCCTTGATAGTGGATCGGGTATAATCAAACTTACCCCACATATATATCTTATTTACAACAACAGAACCTTCCGCTCCAACATTCAAGTTATTACCATTCTCTCCTTCTTGTGGACGATGAAAGCTCCCTGTATACAATTCATAACCAACGTTTAATTCAGTATAATTCTTTGGCCTATCTAAAAATAGACCTGCCGAATTAGTCGTATTATGCCACTGATTTCGAATTTTCATTTGCTCGTATGCAGCCGGTGTATTTAGCCCATCGCCTTCTTGTGCGAACAAAGAAACCGAGACAACTAAAGAAACCGAGAGCGCTATTATATTTTTAATCTTGTGTTCCATACTGTGTTTTATATTCTATTTATATACTCAATAAGACTGGCTCCAACTAGGCTTCTTTGAATTATACCTTCTGAATTGAGGAACAACTCCTCTATCAAAATCGTCAGAACTATCATTTGTATCTTGCAATATAGGTGTTCCATCTGCATGGTCACCTACTTTCTTCCGTGCAACGCCCAAACTATTATATATTGCTCCCACATATGTAGCTCCTTTATCTAACGATGCAGGCATGCGCTTGGCTGAAAGCTTTGACTCATTATCCACAGCTTCTACGGCATCAATCACATATGTTCTCGGGATTTTTGCGTAGATAGGGGGCTTAGAAGATGTTGAATTTAAATCTGGAGTTTTCAATTCTTCTGTATTTACCGGATCATACTGTTCTCCATTCAAAGGCTTAAACATAACATAAGCACCGCCAAAAACAGACGTCAAATATTGTGGTACTGAGCCAATTAATGCCGAGTTATTGTAAAACACATGCAACATATTCACTGCAGGTTGATCTGTATAAGTAGTGCTGCCCATATAGAATTCGAACTCGGCAGAAGAGCAATCAACGGGAGATGCTGGGTTATATTGAGGGAGTTGATGATTAGCTGCATACTGAGCAACCACAAAAGACTCGCCAGGAGCTAAAGGATAATCTGTTCCACTACCGGGAAATTTCCATACTCTTTCAGCGTAAACATATTTTTCACCATCACTCTCAGGCCATAATGGTAACTTTGTTGTTGCTGATGCTGGCGTTAAATTTGCAAAATAAATTCCATCCAAATAAAGTGTTTGATCTTCTGAGTTATTATAAATTTCATAAAATTGATCTCTAAAATAATTTGTATTCAATGCTGTTTTAGAACCCGTATAGTATATTTCTTTAAAAATAAGAATAGACTCTCGAAGACCGTCTACATTAATAGAAAGGCTCTCTATTTTGTTAAGCAAGGGGTAGTTTAGTTTATTCCCACTCAACATATATATATCATTACTCTCGTCGCGAGCATTACCCCATACGTCTATTTTATATATGCCGGGAGCAACTCCTTGTACATTTGCTTTTCCATCAACAACAGATGTAGTATAAGCAACTCCAAACTTCACATCCTCTAATTTAACCTGTAATCCATCAAGAGTTTGAATATTGGGAACCAGAGATGCCACATCTATTTCTATCTCTATCGTCTCAACAGACTCTGTATCTATTGCGTTGTCAAACGAATTACAGGCAGAGAAAGCAAAAGTAATGACAGATAATAATATATATGAAAATAAATATTTTGTTTTCATTATTGTTTCTTTAAAGTTTTAACGATAATTCTAAGCCAAAGAATATTGGCTGTTTACGTTGTAAAGTCGTATTTTGGTATCTTGAAGAACGTACTGTTGGATAATTTCGGAAGAGATTGTTTGCGAAAAAGGATATACGCATATAATCTCCAAGTTCTTTCGTTACATGAATATTAAAAGTGTGTGAAACCGGATATTTCTCCTTTATATATTGAGATTCACTGTATGGATTATCTACTATTGCGGCAAACTCTGGTTCGCTAGCCTTCGATGGGTCAAAGTCATACACCAAACCATCATATTTTGAGATATATTTTACAGGATATGTTACATTCCCTATATCATACCATTGTTTTTCATTCCAAATTCCTTGCCAAGTCAGTGTGATAACAAAGCCTATTTCGGGAATGTTGTGTGTTGCCCTTAAAGTTGTTGAAAAACGTTGTCCATTATTCTTTTCAGATTCGTACAAACCTATGTGTGTTCTGCTCGAACCACTTGTTCCGCTTCTTCCATCGTAGTATACATAGTTGCTCGAATAGCTTTCATTACGGGCCCACAGACCACTGGCTGAAAATGATGTGCGAATAGCATTAATACGAGTAACCTCCGCATCAAATTCTACACCGTTAACTCTATTTTGCAAGTCATTGGTTGGCGTATAATACTTGGCTAACACAGGATTACTTGCTGTTAACACAATATCATTTCCTACTCGAGAATACTCATTGTATGTTAGAGGTTTGAAACTTTCAGAACTTAAATCCATGGTATAACCATCCTGTAAACGTTCGTTGAAAGCTGTTACATATAATTTTACCTTATTTGCAAGGTTTAAATCGAACCCAATTTCAGCCTTTTTCGTTTTGGCTATTTTCAATTTTTTATTTTGTGTATCAAAAACCCGGGTCGTTGTTATAAGCAATTTATCCGCATCTGCAACTGTTGTGCTACTCAGCTCATTAATATTGACATATTCAAAATATGCTTTTTCAGGATACAGGAACAATACAGAAGGTGCCTTTGCTAGCACGCCATATCCTCCTCTAATCTTTAATTTATTCGGGATTATATCAAAAGAAGCATTTACACGTGGTGAAAAAACATCCTTCACAACAGAAAAATTATCATATCTAAGGCCTCCTGTTATTCTTAATTCTCTATTATCCAGATTATATCTAAAAGATTCTTCCACAAAAAATCCTACTTGGTTTACATATGGAATATCTTTATAACTGCGAGGTCGAAAAGAGGCATTTGCTGCTGATAGGTTTCGATAGGGAGGAGAGTCCGGCTCAAAGGTTTTACCTTTACCTTCATTTCCATCAGTTTTAAATTCACCACCCAATGTTATTGCATGATTGGTATTCCCGATTCTTTTATATAGATTCCCCATCAGACTGGAAAATACATTTACTTCTTTTCCTTCAATATTATAACTCCCAATATAAGCCGATGGAATCTCTCGTGCATATAAAAAAGATTGATCTGGAGAGAAATTGGTTATTTTGTTGCCGTTGCTATCCCAAACATCAACACCAGGCTTATTACTCAATATTGTTCCGTCTGTTGTTGTTTGAGAATAAACATAGTTTGCTGCAGAATACGCCTCTGAATAATAACTCTTTTTGTATGTATATGATGACGAAAGCACATATCGCACATTGGTTATCCAAGGTTTTCGTAAAAGAATGATACCATTTGTATTAAACGTTACACCAGCATTGTCTCCTTTCCTTTGTCGTTGGTAAACTAAATCATCAGGGTTTTTCTTTGTACGGTCTGCACCATAAAACAAATTCAAAGATGTGTTAGAAGTCCATTTGTCAAACCATCTATTCGTATAGATAAACTTTAAATTCCCTCTCTGGTAAGTCTTGTACGATTCCGTAATATCATTTGTGTTAAGGGTATAATCGCCACTAACATTTAGAGCCCCTTTCCTTTTGCCTAGATTATATCCTGAAGATGCTGATACCTCATAAACCCTAGGATTCACTTTTGCTCGTACCTGTAAAGGCATTGCACTTGCTTTCGAGTTTACGATAACAGCTCCGGAAAGTATATCTCCATAGCGAACCGAAGGAATTCCCCGAATCACTTCAACAGATTCTATATTATCGGTAGACAGCATTCGTGTATCGACTCCTCCCGAAGGCTCCGAACCACCAGACAAAGATGTCGTTCCTCCTATAACAGAAGGGTGCATAGTTTGCATATTCGCGTTATTGGAAATAGGCGCCCCATCCGAGATTATAGCCGTTCCAAAAGCATTCAGATTCGACACTGTTGAATTTGTTAAAGCGGCCTCATTATTATTATTATCTGTATAGATATTTCTAATTGTAATCTGCTTATTATAATTCAAACCCGGATTAGAAGAAATTCCACCTGGAAGCAATGACATAATATCCTGCAAACTTGTTGCCTGTATATGATCGATAGCATTCCGCGACACTTTAGATGCAGTAGATTGCTGTGCATTTGTATTTTCAGCAACAACAGTAACTGTTACTAATTTAAAATTCTCAGGTTGCATGACGTACGATAGATCTAAATCTTTATTTACATCAATTGTCTCTTCAATTGTTACCATTCCCAGATAACGAACTGTCATTTTCACTTTTCCTGACGGAATATTCGTTAAGACAAAGAGTCCGTCCTTATCCGTAACCGTACCTACTGCATAATCAGGAATAGCAACTGTGGCTGCTTGTAATGGAATTTTTCCATCTGAGCTTTTCTCATAAATCTTACCTGTTATCTTATAGCTTGCCCCACTTTTACTTCCTTGTGCGATCAAAGAAGAGCTTGCCAATATGACAAAGAGAACAAAACATATATATTTTATCATATTCTTAAATTAATTTAAAATGAGTGATCTTTATGTAAGAAGATGCAAAATTACAAGTACATCTACTTTATCGAAATACCTATATATTGGTATTTTATACGTTGCTTCTACCTAATAATCCTGATATAAAAGCTATGGAAAATAAAGATAAATTGGAAGCAAAGGTTCTTCGTGGGAGACCCAGGAAGAAAAAAAAGAAACTGTCCTGTTCGATTAACCTCAAGCTGAGCGAAAAGGATTTTAATTCCGTGAAAGAGAAAGCGGAAAGGTTAGGAATGAAAGCGACACAATATGCACGGGAGATGGTACTAAAAGGAAGTGTAAAATTACGATATACGCTTGAAGATCTGAATCTGATACGAAAACTCTCGGGAATGGCGAATAACCTGAACCAGTTAGTGAAAACCATCAAATTTTTAACTGTAAAGCGGCTCGAAAAGATGGCTGTTCCATTACTGGAGTCGATCCAAAATATCATAAACAAGCTGTCGGATGATTGGAAAAATAGTAAAAGGACGAAGTTTTAAGGGTTGCATCTCGTATGTTTTAGGCAATAAGGATGCTAAGATTTTGGCGAGTGAAGGTGTATTGGAAACTGATACCAAATCCATTATTAACAGCTTTTATATGCAGAGCCTGCTCAATCCGAAGCTATCTAAATGTGTCGGGCATATCCCCTTGGCATTTTCTCCCGATGACAAAGAGCGGATGACAAACCAGTTTATGGAACGATTGGCAAAGGAGTATATAGTAGTAGTATATTTCCCTGAGGCATTGGAGCATGGCCAGCGGAAAATATTTTCGCAGGATACGTTAATCTTAAGAACTATGGTAAAGAATGTAAAGTAAGGTGTTTTGTTTTTGAGGAGATTTTTTTTCCTAGTTGCATAACCTATTGCATGATACAGGCTCTACGACTGGCAAAGCATAAATAACTTCAACGTTAGGATAATCCATCTTGTATTTTTCTGTCAAATCTACCCGAAACTGATACTTATCTTTCATATCCGTACTTCTCAATCCATTCAAACAAGGTACAAGCTCAAAGAAATATGTTTGATTTTCTAACATGGTTATTTTATATGTACTCAATATCTAAAAAAGAATTCCAATAACTTGGAGCAAGAAGTAGAGCCCACATCGAGTATTCAGTGGTGCAAATGTGGTACAAGATTGTAAAAAGAAAAACGCAAAAGCCCGACAATAAGCCGCTTGTGTTTTTAAGTGATAATACAGAAGATCAGACCCCATTTGGCAAATTGAATTTCACTTTCGGCATTGACTATCACTTTACTATTTTTGTTGTCGTAACCTTTTATCAGCATTTTGTTTTCAAATTCCGTGTCGTTAAATAGAGTAAGTTGCTTATTATAACGTTTTGCAATCTGTTTTGCTTTTTAGGGAAGTGAATAAAAAAAACACATAATTCTTATATCGAAAGTAAATAACAATGCTTCCAGTTAAAGAGTTTCGAAATGATGAGAATATAACGATATTTAGACAATTACCACATGATCAGTCTATGTTAAGTAATTTATAAGATAAATAGCTTTTTTTGTAATTAAAAGAAAATATTCTACAAAGACAAATAGTAATTTGATTAACCTAAATCACCACTGACATTAATAAAAAAATCAACTTAGGTCAACTTAAATATGAATTCAAGTTGACCTAAGTTATTATATCCCTTTATATAAATCCAACTTATTTCAGTACCAGATAATATTTATATTAGAGAATTTCATACGTAACTGATAAAGTTATATTTTCATCGCTTGTTTTAGGAATAATATAAGCCAAATACCAGGGTTCCATGACGGCAGTACTATCTCTTTCTACATAAATAGTAAA
This sequence comes from Dysgonomonas mossii, assembly GCF_004569505.1. Classification (NCBI taxonomy): domain Bacteria; kingdom Pseudomonadati; phylum Bacteroidota; class Bacteroidia; order Bacteroidales; family Dysgonomonadaceae; genus Dysgonomonas; species Dysgonomonas mossii. The sequence goes on along the minus strand of NZ_SPPK01000010.1, from coordinate 7,881 downwards.
GATATATTCATTATCTGTTTTCGAAATCGTTTTCTTAATCTCCCTTATCCCTGATGTGGAAACACCTTTGACTAACAATAAAGTATAGTTCTTGAGATCAACGGCTCTTGCATTGGGGAAATTGGAAAAAACACTTTGAAATTCAACCTTGTCATTAATTAGTACAGCCTTATCTGTCTCAATATTTAAATCCAATGCACCAGCCTTGGCCGGTAACTGATATTCCTGATATATAAAATCCTCAGATTCGCTATCACAACCACACAAACAAATCAACATAAGTATTGATAAAATAATTTTCATAATTTGCTCAATTTATATTAAATAATTATAAGCGTTTTCTAGCTTCCAATACGGCATTATACGCATCAACCAATCCGTATCCCACCTCTCCGTTCCATGTCCCATTAGGTCTACCGGACACCGTTGTATAAGAATAACCACCCACTTTTTTCGCTGTTTTTTCTATAATATCTTTTACCTCTTGAGCTGTAAGGTTCTTATTTATAGAAAGGATCAATGCCGCAACAGCAGCAACATGAGGGCAAGCGGCTGAAGTACCATTGAATTTCATAGTATAATCAGAAGAGTCATAACCATATCCGTAAAGTAAATCAGTTGTTGGAATGTATTCGCCAGGAGCTACAATATCCAATTCTGTTCCATAATTACTAAAACTTGACCTTCTACCATTTTGGCCTATAGCTCCCACTGCTATTACGCTCGAATGGCAATTAGCTGGAAAAGAAACACTACTACGACCATCATTTCCAGTAGCAAATACAACAACAGTCCCTTTTCCATTTCGTCCCCAACCTGCATTATAACGAATAGCATCTGTAATAAAAGAATTAGTCGGACCACCCCATGAGCAGCTAATAACATCCGCACTTCCGGAAGCTAATGCTATTCCTGATGCTAATTGTTGACCTGCATTAGGTTGAGTCCCGAAGTTATGTGCATAGCTTTGGATTGCTACTTTAGGAGCTATACCCGCAATGCCCTTATTATTATTTGCTGTCGCTCCGATAATACCGGCACAGGCAGTACCATGTTCACCGTATATATTTGTGGCATACCACCAACCTTCAACAAGATCATATGCTGGTAAAACATTGGCTAAATCCGGGTGTAACTGTTCGATACCTTTGTCAATAATAGCAACTTTAACATTTTCACCCTGTGTTAATGCATAAGCAGATACCCAATTAATTGAGTTACTTCCACTAAGATTCCATTGTTTACTAAAATAAGTATCATTGGTATTTACAGCAAGATTACCTATTATGTCTGGCTCTGCAAATTTAAAAAGACCTGATTCATAAAACTCATTAGCCATTTGTAAGGCATCTCCGGCTGATTCATTGTCGCATGAAAGAGTGTACCATAAAGGCATAAACTCATTATTACCAATGATCTCTACATTATTTTTAGTGGCTAATTCGATAAGTTTATCCTTATCTTTCTCTGATTTTAATTTCACATAAAAGAGATGCGAAATACCAATTTCCTCACCTAACGAAGACTTATAAAAAGGAGATTTATAAATAATAGCAGGAGTCTCGCCAGTAATTGCTGATTTTAAATTACTCTCTGTTATCCCCCACATGATATTATCTTTCTCAGTAGTAGCTTTGTCCGATAAAACAATTCCTGTAAGTTTTAATTCTTGAAACTCTCCTTTAAAAAGAGGGGAAGAACTCCGACTTTTAAGCGAAGATAATTCCTGTAAATCTTTCTTTTTAAATACAACATATTCCTTTTCCGGAATCTCTTCTAAGTAGATTTTTTCTCCTTCATACCAATAGTATTTTGCATTCTCCATAGTTTGAACACCGTCTTCTGCTTGATTTTTTGTTTCTACGGTAGGATCATTCTCTATTAAAAGAGAATCATTACATCCACAGAATAAAGCAATGACTGCTAAACAGCATAACAATTTAAGACCAACGATTTTGCTCATAAATTAAGTTAGATTAAGTTAATAATAATATTATTTCTCAAGTGTACACTTCGTCTGTATTACAGAAGTAATCACAATTCCATCATTGACTTTTACAAATTCAAATCTAAATATTTATCAGCAATAAAAAAAACACAACAATCTGTAAAATAAACAATTACACTTATTTGCTTACAATATGTTTTTTATTTGCTAATATTTAATACATTGATATTCAGTGTCATTTTTCATTTAATGAAACAATCATTATTTACTAACGGCACAATAATTAATTAATGTTAAAAATCTATCCCGTTTTTAATTTTGAGATTGCCTTTATTTCTATATACGAATATAATGTTCAGCATAAGGACAGACAACGGGAACATAATCATAAAATATACAGTGGATCCAAATGTCAACAAGATTAGCAAACGTTATCTACCTTTCTTTTTTGAATGTGACTATATCGATTTTATGAGTAAGAAGTTCATTATCAGCCTTAAGGAAAAATACTTCTATAATTTTATTAATCTTCCGGTTGTAAAAAAAAATGCAACGGCTTTTTGAGAAATATCGAAAACAAGGAGAGGAGAGTATGGAAGCTATTTTAGTGGCAATAGGAGAGGGTGAAAAGTAATCTTCCACCTGTACATCACTGAAAGAGAGTGGCTTTTACAGCTAATCCGAAACAGAGGTCGCTTATGTAAATGTAAATAATAAATATGCCCGATACTTTTGATTATCGAGCATAGTGCGGCTACAGCAATGCATGCGGCCAAATAAAGGGAAAACCTCAAATTACCCTTTTGTATCTGTTTATGATTTCTTGCTTTCATTTGTTATTTAGTTTATCTGAAATTTTTATTAATGATGGTATTTAGAAAGTTTACTAATAGAGACTTCCTGTTTTATATTTTCTTAATTGCATTTTTTATATTATGCTCTAGTTTATTTGTAGAACAAAGCAATATATCTTATATAGTTTATAAAAATCATTCCATAGCAAAGCTAGCTTTGCTATGGAATGATTAATAACTTATTTTGTCCCATGATACAGTATCAACAATAGCCAAATCAAAAAAACGGTTAATACGCCAGACGGAAGACCTGATAAATAACTCTTCCAAAGATTCTCTTTAGGATAAATAGAATGTGGTTTGATTGCAAATTGCTTAGTTTCTTCATTAAATGGATTATTTCCTACTTGTATCGTTGTATCAAAATAAAGCAATAATGTTTCATCGGAATTATTTACTATAAAAATGTAGAATCAGGTTTAGGGTCTTTATCTGGACAACCAAATAAAAGAAAGACAATAAAAACAAAGGAATAAATTTCAAATTTTTCATAAAAAATGAAAGCCTGTAGAAAATTAACCGTAGGCTCTTTATTCGATTATCTAATCCTTCAATATTTCTCTATATCGTATTTGACATAAGGCCGAAAGCTACCTGAATGGCAGAGAATATTTTCCTCCTGCCTCCTGTAGCTTAAATCACCATTGCTTAAAATCATCCCTTCCGCATTCAGGTACACATCTCCCTTTAAATAATTATTATCGGTCAGATATAGAGGTCTTATGTGGTTTAAAGATCCTGTCTGGCTCCTGCCTTCCTGGAAAAGAAATATATTATCTGCCTGTCCTCTAAGACCGGCGAAAGGATATTTCCCGAATGCTTCGATTACCTTGTGATGAAATGTATTGTCATGGAACCTGTCGTCACTCATTTCCAGCAAACGGAAACTTCCCTTCATATCCTTTTTTTGCTGATAATCATAAAGTTTAGAACATATATCCATAAATTCTTTAGATATAGAACTCTTAGTACCGTTTGTTACAATATAGAATTCATATACTTCTATTTCAAAGCTTTTAAGTTGCTTTAATATATACCGGATTGCCTTTATATTTAGGGAAGGTTCTCCTCCAGTGATATTAAAATGATCTATGTATTTTATATGTTTCAAAACATTACGGATATCGCTGTGGTAGATATCCAGGTTCTGTGCATCGCCTCGCATACAATGGAGGCATGACATATTACATTTTCGTGTAATCTCAATGGATATATTTTTTACTCTTAGTTTTTCCATACTTCACTAAATAAAATAGTCCGGGATTTGCGCCCCGGACTATCTTTATAAAAGGTGAGATTTTATACTACTGGTCTTTAATTACTGTATCGGCTATCTGTGCCAGGACACAGTTTACTACAGACTGATAGCCTGCTTTAATCTCATTTCGGCCCCAGCTAGTTTTTTCTTCCAGTTTCTCGTTGAAAGCCTGTTCTATTTCCTTTAATAACTCTGATGTTTTCATACGGGTTACTTATTTAGTGTAGTCAATTTCTGAACGCACTGTCAACGAACTCAACAGTTATTTCATCCAGATCGATATGTAGGTAATTTTTCATTACATGGGGTATCAATTCTTTCAAGTAGGATAAGTATGCAGCTTTCTCCTGTTTTTTCGATTTTTTGGAGTAATAACTCTGATTATAACTGCCCGTAAAATAATTCATATTATCTTCCACATCGAATTTATAACCCGGCAGCTCAATATTGATTTTCCTACAAGCATCCTTGAATTGAATATCAGTGCTAACTCTGGTCTTGGTATGTATACTGGTTGTTGCAACAACCTTTTTTTCTGTTTCAATGCTTCGGTATCTATTTTCTGCATTAATACGAAACTTGTAAACATAGGCGCTTCAATTTCTCTGATCGTTACATTCATAACACAATTGTTTTTTAATGAATAATTACTGCCCTCAGGCAGTGTTGCTTCTATCTTAAGGCGATCAGAAAACCGTATCGGGGATAGGCAAATTTTTAGTAGGAAATACTACCCGGAATGAAATGAAGGTGTGGAGATTTCCTAACTAAACCGTAAGGCTCGAATTTGACAAGCCTAAAAAATGCGGTTTTTAAATTTGCCGGAAAGATAGGAGTAACGTTGCCGGACAGCTTATTACCCCCTTTCGTCGCTTATTTATATATTAATCGGCATAGAAAGAATCTATTTCTGTTATTATAAAATTCTCAGCAGTTTTATCACATAACTTTTTCAATTCTTCAATGCCATTGCAATAAAAGAAGAACTCATCATCATTTTCTTCAATATCCAATGAGAGCTTAACCCTTACAATCTGCACAGATGAATCATCCGTAAAAGTAACTTCACATAATACTGATACTGCCGGAGTATTATATTCTCCGATAAAGTCCTTATAATATTTATCTATGCGATCTTGTTTTCTTTTACTAGACTCAGTGACAAAAATATACACGAAAGAAGAAGACAATATATGGCTTCATGATATCAATAATAGGAAACATATATATAAACAAGGATTCGATCATTTTTTAGGTAATAGTTCTAATTGGAAAAGGCTTTTGTAAGGACTAGAAGATCATTTTTTTACTTCTATTAAAATAGTTCTGTTAATAAGGGGGTAATTAAATAAAATACTCTATTTTTGTAATGTCTGTTAAGATAATAGTCATTAAATTATTGCTTAAAATGAAATTTTATAATAGAACACAGGAGTTAGAGGTTTTAGCCCGTACACTGGAGCATTCTCAAAAAAGTTCGTGCTTTACGGTTATGGTGGGACGTCGCCGTATCGGTAAAACATCTCTTCTGCTCGAATCTGTAAAAGGTCAAAAATATCTCTACCTATTTGTTTCCCGAAAAAGTGAACCACTTCTTTGTGAACAATTTCAAAAAGATGCAACAAGAGCTTTAGGTATACAGATATTCGGAAATATCACCCAATTTAAAGACCTTTTTGAGCAATTGCTCATTTTTGCCACAAAAGAACATTATACGCTGATAATTGATGAGTTTCAGGAATTTGATAATATAAATTCATCTATATTCAGTGATATCCAGAATCTCTGGGATCAGTATAAAGACAAGGCTAAAATCAATTTTATAGCTTCCGGCTCTATCTATTCAATGATGATGAAGATTTTTGAGAATAGAAAAGAACCTTTATTTGGCCGTCTTACATCAAAAATGATATTGAAACCTTTTGCCGTAAGTGTCATAAAGGAGATATTAAATGATTATAATCCTAAATACACGGCAGAGGATCTTCTGTGTCTGTATATGCTTACCGGAGGAGTCCCTAAATATCTTGATTTACTAATGGAAGCGGGAGCGGTTACGAAGGATAAGATGCTGGATATGGTCACAAGTCCGGACTCTCCCTTTCTTGGTGAAGGCAAAGATTTACTGGTCTCTGAGTTTGGAAAGGAATATGGTACATACTTTTCCATTATGCAGTTAATAGCCTCAGGAAAGACTACCCAAAGTGAAATTGATTCCATTATCGAAAAAAACACAGGAGCCTATCTGGTAAATCTTGAGAAGGAGTATTCACTTATCATTAGAAACAAACCGATGTTTTCGAAACCAGAGAGCCGTAAAAACCGTTGGAGCCTGAATGATAATTATCTTCGTTTTTGGTTCAGATTTATTTTCCCGAACCAATCGTTAATTGAAATGGGAAAGAACGAGTTACTTCGAGAATATATTGATAAGAATTACGAGCAATACAGTGGATTGATCTTAGAGAAATATTTCCAAGCAAAAACGGTAGAGGAGGAGAGGGTTACTATGATTGGCAGCTATTGGGACAGTAAAGGGTTAAACGAAATTGACTTGATAGCATTGAATGATTTGGATAAGACTGCTATTATTGCAGAGGTAAAACGTAATCCGAAGAAAATCGATTTAAACCTTCTTCAGACAAAGGTTGACTCTATAAAGAAAGAGTTGTTAAAATATAAAGTTCAGTTGAAAAGTCTTTCTCTGGAAGATATGTAGTTTGAGTAAAATGGAGGGATATTTGAGAATTGAATTTTGATATACTCCGAATAAAATATTTATCCATTTTTCGGACTAATATATAAATAAATTGTATCTTTGCTTTTAGTGTAACTCATTGCAAAACAGTGAGTAATAAGCGTGGGTTATTTGGTGGCTCAAAAAATATCAATGATCTAACCAATTGATATACAATATAAAAATTAGAGGGCAAAGTTTCCTCTCTCTCCGCCAAAAGGCTAAGACAAAATAAGCCAAAAACAAGAAAAATCCTACAGATCAGTGATTTGTGGGACTTTTTCGTTTATCCCCATTTCATATAGAAGCCATAAAAAAGACATTTTTGACATAGCTGCATAACCTATTCGTAACCTATTGTCAGAAAATCAAAATAGGTTACGATTTGTCTGATTTAGGCAGTTTGAAGTCCATTTTTGGAAGTCTGTATTTATCTCATTATTTGATTGTTGAATGTATTCTTAAAATTAAATTTTGAGTTATGAAAAAGACGACATTCAGTATCCTTTTTTATGGAAAAAAGAATGGATTAAAAGCAAACGGCAAGATGCCGGTTATGGGACGATTTACCATTAATGGAAAATCGATCCAGTTTGGAACAAAGGTTGATGTTGATCCTAAATTATGGAATGTAACGGCAGATAAGCTTGTTGGAAAAACACAGGAAGTCATTAACACAAACTCATTGCTTGATAGTATCAAAGCAACGATGACTAAGATTTACAGAGAACTACTGGAAAGAGAAGTTTCTGTTACCCCTGAACGTATTAAGAATATCTTCTTTGGTGTTGAGATCCAACAGCAGATGCTGCTTGATCTTTTCAGAAAGCATAATGAAGATGTTGAGAAACTGATCGGCATAAATAAAAGTAAGGCTACTTACCAAAAGTACGAAGTAACCAGAAAGCATCTGACTTCTTTCATCAAAGAAAAATACAATCGTTCAGATGTTGCCTTATCTATACATAGCTCGTGAACTGAATACACATTTCTATCTGGATGTACAAGGAAATCTTAGTTTCACAGAACAATATGTGGATGGCAAGGATAAGTTGAAAACAGCTTTCATGGTAGGCCCTGGTTT